>JAUZRW010000053.1 GCA_030950085.1 Anaerolineae bacterium | reverse complement strand
CGTACTCGTCTCGGTGCTGAAACTTTCTGTGATATTCGCAGTTATATCTCAACTGCCCGTAAACAGGGGCAAAATGTCATCCAAGTTATTTATGAGGCTCTGCTTGGACGACCCTTTATACCTACCTGAGCAGTTACGAATTTTGTTTAAGGATTTCATCGAAAATGCGAGGTCATAAAAGGTCATAGTCTGTTGTAAGGTCGCAATGCATTGCGCCCTTACGCCCGAAAATCCATAATTTGTCGAAAAAACACATTTTCTGTGCTTATCCAAAACTCAGGCTATTTTAGCATTGTTGAGATGCTATGCAGAATGTTACCTCTGATAAAACTGTCTATCAATTCGCTGGCGGTTTCCAGCCAAGTGTGAGCCAATCGCCACGCGATTCAACAACAAGGTCTAAGTTCATTTTCAATCGTGCAACTGTCGCACGACCTATAGGTGTTAAACCTATAATTCTTGTCCCATCGCCTGACCACGCAAAATGCTCTGACCATATGTGTGTTCGCGGATTAAAAAGCGGTTGCCCTTGCTGTGTTTCGGGGTCAATTCCTGTGTCGAAATCCGATTTACGACTGTTACAATTTCGGCAAGACGCACACAAATTTTGTTTATCAGTTTTGCCCTCATTGGCAAGCGGTTTTATATGGTCAACTTCCAGAGCAATACCACTCGGACGTTGGGGAAGTTTGCAATATTCACAATGATTTTCTGCACGCTGTAGAACAAACTGCCGCAGATTCTTCGAGATATAAACCACTAATCCATATCCATGTTGAGGTGGTGACTCACATCGAAACCTCTGTTTTGCAACGTTAGCAAAGCCTTAGCACGTAATACCATATATTCATTGGAAAGGTGCAGTAAATCATCTAGCTCTACTTGTTTATGCTTTGATAGGTTGCCTCTTTTGCTATCTGCAATGAGTGAATTCATATTTTGTAATTTCTCAGCCGATAAATCACGATATACAACCGTCCACAATTGAATAGGATTGTACTTTGAAATAGTCTTTTTGAGTGACTCTAAATCTGTATCATCTGGTTTTTGTATAGGATGGTAAAGCCAATCCAACAACACAGTTTCCACTGATACGTTTGCATCGGTGGCGACTTTGTGGGCAAGTTGCATCATATCTTGTGGGACACTGAGCGTTACATCAACTGCCATGAGAATTCTCCATGATTTGCTACATCCATTATATGCTAGTCTCAAACAGGTTGAATGTGCTGCCTAAATTACGCCTCTTGTTCTAGGAATTTAATCAGGCGCTTGAGTGTTTTGCGTGAACTGGCAGCTTGCTTTTTGAGACCCAGTGCATCAAACATTTGCTGTGCGACATCCAGATATTGTGCGGCATCGTCCAGTTGTCCGGCATCGACTAAGACATGCCCGATACTGCGAACAACTTCTGCTTCACTCGCCTTATCGCCCAATTCTTGTGTTAGGGTCATTGCACGCCCATAATAATCGAGCGATTCATGGAAACGCTTAAATGCGATTTCACCATCAGATTCATTACGTCCCATTTCCGCATAGAGGTTGCCAATAATTCCCACGCGCAAGGCGACTTCTGGCTTACGCCCTAATTCATCATAGAGAACGATAGATTCTTTGAAATTTTCAGTCGCTTGAACATAGTCACCTTTGACGACATAACTATTGCCGAGATTGCCCAAGCGTGATGCTAATGAGGGCTTATCTTGCATTTGTCGCGCTAGTTTGACCGCTTTTTCATGCAGTGGAATAGATTCTTGTGGCTTTCGCAGGTCGTCGTATACCAAACCGAGATTACTAAGCCAGATACCGCGCCCACGCGAATCGCCCAATTCTTGTGCAATCAGTAGCGCCTCATTGAGATGTTTGATGGCATCGTCATAGCGTTTCACTTCGCGCAAGATATTCCCCATATTGCCGAGTAAGCCATTTTGGGTCATGCGGTCATTGTCTTTTCGGGCTTGGTCTAGGGCGGCATTAAAATGTATCAGTGCTTGTTCAGGATTGCCCAGTCGATAATAGGTCAGGGCAAGATTGCCGAGATGCCGACTCATCGCGCTGGTATCGCCGTTCTTACGCGCCAATTCGACCACTTTTTCAAGATTAGCAATCGCACGGGGATAATCATTCGCCTGTAATGATTCGCGTATTGCTCTTAGGAGTTCGATTTGTTTGTCCATATTTTTATTTACGCTTCTTTAATCAGAATCAGATAGACGTGCCAACACCATCCAAACCATCGCCAACACAGTCATCCCCAAAATAATAGGAGCTATCCAGCGATTTTTGACAGCAACACCCTCTAAAGTTGGCTTTTCATCAAGTAAATCTAGCCGCACGACAGT
Source organism: Anaerolineae bacterium (assembly GCA_030950085.1). Lineage (GTDB taxonomy): Bacteria > Chloroflexota > Anaerolineae > Aggregatilineales > Phototrophicaceae > JAUZRW01. The sequence goes on along the minus strand of JAUZRW010000053.1, from coordinate 34,072 downwards.
AAATTCGCTTGATACTGCCTTGAGTGTGCGGAGGTCAATGGTGGAAGCACTGCTCATGCTGGCTAGAATCATCTCGTAGAGTGGCGAGGTGCGCTTAAACATATACAGCGCCCGCATTGCCTCGCCGGGGTCAGTCACAGTAGAGGCTTTCGCTTGCCATTCTTGCCCCTTAAATTGAACTGTTACACTGTCTTGCTGGACAAGATTTTTGTACCACTGCGGTTGCTCACCCCATGCCGAAATGAGATATAACTTGCTACCGTGTCGCCGATATTCGAGAACAGCATGACGGGCAAGACCACTTTTGCGCCCTTGTGTTGTCAGGATGATGACTGGAAATAGCCGTAGTACCCATCCTAAACCTGCTTGCTGAAGATATAAGGGGAGACGGGCAATTATGCGCCAGAAACCCTTGGGATATGGGATAATGTGTTGAGACATAATCGTGCATCAAAATAGCTTGCGAATTAAGTCCATTATAGTTGAAGATTGTGATTTTTTGATACTTGATATGCTTATATGATGGAGCGTTGCTTAGTTTTAACAAATTGCTACTGCATAATAGTCCCAAATTGTGCATTGTGCTATAGTTAGGCTAATTTCGGTGCATCACAGATTCGATAACGCTTCTTGTTTCTGGTCATCTACAGACAGACGCGATATATCATATCCTGACACTCCAAAGTGAGTCACTGACGTGACGCAAAAGGCATTTTATTCGTAGGGGCGGACCCTGTGTGGTCGCCCGTTCGGGAGCGCACATAGGCACTCCCCTACCAAGATTAGGTTTGGTGCGTAAGGTGAGTGAATTAAGCTAAGTATTTCAAACACAGAAAGGTAAATCATGGCGCGTTGGAACGTAACAGAGGAGCTAAAAACAGCGCATTTGACACAGGTATTCTCCGGTGGCGCGTGTAATATCCGCGACGAAGCCGGCAATTTACTTCGCAATACAGAGCGCGATGCCATTAACGATTGGCTCTCGAAAAAACGGGTGATTTTCTTTGACCCCCAAATTCACCCCGATACACATGGCGAAGAATATAATTACGCCAAACACTCCAAGTTAGAAATTGCAGCACGCGAAGCCGCAACCCTCAATTTATATGAGATTTCACCGCGTACTTTCGGCGGCATATCAAGTTTAGAAATTGCGGCTGACCATTTTCGTTGGGAAGAACCGATGGTGCTGTATTATTCTGATGGCAATACGCTGGAAGACCGTCTTCCCGACCATACCGAGAAGGGACATCCTTTATTTGTGCCGTATGGCATTTATAACAGTGAGGCGGCTGGTAAAGCGCATTATAAAGAAATGATGAAAAATGCCAACAATATGCGAAAGTACCTGATGCACTTTGCACGCGAAATGGGGTCGTTAACGGTGACATTTAGCGGTAGACCCGGTCCCAATGATATTGTGATTACACCAGACCGAATGCACGCTGCGGATATATTTGAAGCCGTAGTCCGTGCCTCTTCGGGTGGACGAGTTTTTGTCCACTTCGATGATGATGATACCCAACGCGACGATAAAGGTAATCCCTTGTTTAATGCCCCACTGCATCCACGCGAGATGGAAATGACCGCCTTGCTTGACCAATATGTCGATGAAGGCAGCGAACTTCGCAAACGCATTGCCCAACTCGTCGGAATCAGTGTTTATGTGCGAGTTGTGTATACTCAGCGTTCTGCCATTATCGCCTTAGAAGAATTGCTGCTCCTAAAGAAAATGATTAAAGCCGATTAATAACTGACGTTACGCAGATGACCTGATTTGGGTAGGGGCGTACTCGCGTGTGCGCCCGAAGTAACAGTCAAGCGAGTACACCTTAAAGTATATTACACTGTGGTATGAAATTGATTGATGAATGACCATGTTTGATAGAACCGTAAAACATCATCCGAGTAAAAAACATCAGTTCAGCCGCCGTCAGATATTGTTCGGTCTCGGCGCGGTAGGGTCTGTCGCAACACTCGGACTTTGTGGGTCTGCCAGTGCTGCCGCTTATTTATTGGGGCGTGAGGTAAAATTTAGCCGCGAATCGCAGACACCGATAGCCAAAACTGCGACACCGACTGCTAGTCCTGAGCCAGCACCGCCTCACCCTCAAATTGTTAGTCGTGCCGAGTGGGGGGCTTTAGTGCCTGACCATGAAGCAATCAACGAATTTGGCTTCTACAGCGAAGATAATCCCGAAGGCTGGTTCATCTACGAAAATGAATTACAAGATGCCTATCAAACAGCGATTATTCATCATGCTGCTTTTTACGAAGAAACCGATTTACGTACCGTTAAAGCCATTCAGGACTTGCACCGCATCGACAGGGGTTGGGCAGATGTTGCCTATCATTTTATGGTCGGACGAACAGGTGTGATTTATGAAGGGCGTGATTGGACAGTTCGTGGGACGCATGTTGCCAGTTATAACACAGGCAGTTTAGGGGTCTGTTTATTGGGCAATTTCATGAATCAGCACCCCACCGATGCCCAAATAGCCAGCACCCGTCGTTTGTTGATTTGGGTCGCCTATCGTCTGCAATTATCACATATTGCTGCCCACCGCACCTTTAACGCGCTGACTCAATGTCCGGGTGATAACCTCTTTAGCCGTTTGCCAGAATTTGCGGCGGCTGCTAATTTGCAAATAGGCACAGCAGGTTATATTCCACCGGATGAGGCGCTTGACTGTACTTGCTGTACGTGTAACTCAGATTAAGGGTGATGATGAAAAACAACTTACCACTGAATCAAATTATAAACGGGGATTCAATCGACATACTCAAAACGTTTCCGCGTGAAAGTGTTGATGTGGTCTTTGCTGACCCTCCGTATAACTTGCAATTGCAGAAGGAACTGTGGCGACCCAATCAAACAAAAGTGGATGCGGTTAATGATGCGTGGGATAAGTTTGATGACTTTCAAGCCTATGATTCATTCACTGTGGCATGGTTAGAAGCTGTGCGTGCAGTGATGAAACCAAAATCGAGCATTTGGGTATCGGGGACGTATCATAATATTTTCCGTGTAGGCAAAATCATGCAAGATATCGGTTTTTGGTTGCTCAATACGGTGGTTTGGTATAAACGTAATGCCATGCCTAATTTCAATGGCACACGCTTGAAAAATGATGTTGAATTTGTCATCTGGGCGAAAAAATCAGAAAAAAGTAGCTACCACTTCAATTATCAATTGATGAAGCGATTTAATGATGAGAAACAACTTGGTAGTGTGTGGGAAATCCCCGTCACCAGTCGAAGTGAACGTCTCAGCGATGCCGGTGGCAATAAACTCCATTCTACACAGAAGCCCGAAGCCTTATTACGACGTATTTTGCTGGCGGCTGGCAAACCAAACGACACCGTGCTTGACCCTTTTTCCGGCACTGGCACAACGGCTGCTATGGCAAAATATTTACACATGAATTGGATTGGCATTGAACGCGATGAACAATATATTGAGCCATCTCGACAACGGATTGAATCTGTTGTGCCGATTAGCTCAAACGATAGACTCTTTCAAGCATTTGCACAGACCAAGCCGCCGAAAGTTGAGTTTCGCAAATTAATCAAGCACGGTTATTTAGAAATTGGGCAAACACTGTATTTAGATAAAACTGACTATGAAGCTCAAATACTGGAAAATGGCAGCCTAAAATATAATGGTCATCAGGGGTCGATACATCAACTGGGTAAACAACTCAAAGGCACGCAATCTTGTAATGGCTGGACGCATTGGCGTTACAAAGATGTTGAATCCGGCGAAAAGATGTTAATTGATACTCTGCGCCATAACTACCGCCTCAAAGAATACGACTATGATAGCTTGACCTAACACCTGTGACTATTAGTCATCTGATGGACTATCTCCAAAAAAGTCGAAATCAAAGCCATCCGGCAGATTAATCATACCGGGACCAACAAGCGGATAACGCTCATCGACTGTGGGTGTTGGTAAAGGCGCAGGTGTTTCAGATGCTTCTGCTTGCGGTTCAACATCATCTTCGTCAGTCACCAATGATGGCGTTTCATGGGCAGGCATGAGTTTAGCACGCGGTCTATCCGGCGCTGTAATGTGCGGAGGTGTCACAGCAGGCGCAGGGGCGTACCATGCTGGAGCAGGAACAGGGGCAGCATCTCGCCAACGACGGAATTGTAACACTAGCACATTGAGAATCGTTCCAAGCCCGATGAACAAAGCCGCCGCATTAAACAATAAGCCTATCACCGGTAAGGAAACCACTGCCGCAAGAATGAACAAACCCAGCGCGAGTTGGGCGAGTGACCACATTATCCCTTCCCTATCTTGATAGAGCAAGCGCATCAGAAAGCGTCCTAACGCCAGCCCAACCAAGGCGCGGGCGACAAATATCGCTACAAAATAAAAGAGACTCACGCCACCGAGATTCACCAATCCTAGCACTAGCCCAACCACAACAACCAATCCATCCAAATTAACGAGACGCAAAATGAAAATGATAACAACACTCAGAACCATGACACTCAAAACCACCGGAAATGAGAGTAAAAAGGCTAACATGCCAACACTAAAACTAGAGAATGGGCGTGTGCGGAGATTATGCAAAGGCGCATCAAGGAAGCGCGGTACAGCAAAAACCGCCACCGCACCAATCGCTAACAAGGTTGTAAACTCGCGCCCCAATTCTGAAAAATAAACACTTAAACTGCCCGGCTCTTCTAAGGTGGGCATAACCATCAGTGGGTTTGCCTGAAAGTCAATGCTGCCTGTTACTTCGCCCTGAATATCTGCTGCAACAGGTCCTTTATATTGCAGATTGCCATCCAAACGGGCGCTATCACTAATCAAGAGACCGGGATTCAACAATTCAACATCAAATTTGAATGGAATTAAGAGTGTTTCCAGTGTGCGGCTTTCGGCTTCGGGGTTGCCGACTGTGGCAAAAACATCGGCAGTTATCGTGCCATCAATCAATAGTGTTGACCCCCAGAATGTAATTTCATCGCGCACATCGCCATGAATGACGAGTTGATAGCCAGCATTCAGGATGCCATCAACGATGACGGTGTTCTCAAATACCGTTGTACTCAAAGAGACAGCTTTGAGACCGCCACCAATCCATTCCGGTGCGGCATCACCATCACTATTCTCAACTTCGACAAGTGTTTCATCAATCATAGGCGGAGGGTTGACTCTTAAAACGACTCCGCCAAAATGCAAATCTTTGCTGATGCGTCCGCGGACATCTAATTGGCTCGATACCAAATAGACATTGCCATAAACATCGCCATCAATCTCAGTACGCACTGCTACCCCAATCACATCCCCATTGACGCGCCCATTAATGTGTAGATCTTGGCACAAAACAAACAATGTGCCTTCAATAATGGTATCTTCTGGCACCGTGCATTCACTGGCATTTAGAATGTCACGGGCTAATACTAGACCCCCACTCAGCAATAAACTGATGAGCAGTATGAGGCGTATCAGTGCATGTCGTGACATCGAAAATTCCCTCGCGCAGTCGAACGTTCAAAAGATTACTTTTTCTATAGAGTCTACGTATCTGTTGCCCAAGTCGTCGCAAATCGTATCAAATTCAGATAAGTTTGCTATTTGTCCCTATTCTATCATGCTATGTTGTTGCAAAAAGTGGCATTCTGCATCACAATTGTAGAATATAGCATGACATCGACTATAGGTACAAATCTAATGCCCAAGGAAAACAACAACGTAATGAATCAGCCGGATAGCAAAAAACCTGAGGAAGAGAAGAATATTTCTGACCAGCAAACGCAGGTGACAGGCGGTGCTACGCCAAAACCAAAGCAAACTGAAATGCTAAATTTGCCGGATGACTTCCAACCGAAACCGATGCCGCATCGAGAACCATTGCCGAATACGACTCGTTTATCGGCGGGTTGGCGCATCATCTTCCGTATTGGTGACCAGAAAAAGGCATTGAATATTGAAGAACTGATTACCATCGGGCGCGGTGTCGAAAGCGAGGATACGAATGCTGTCGATTTCGATTTGACCCCGTTTGGTGCTTATCATTTTGGTGTATCGCGCAAACATGCCATCATGACACTGAAAGATGGTTATCTCTATCTTGAAGATTTGGGCAGTACGAATGGCACTCGTATTAACGGCTTCCAGTTAACAGCCAAGCAGAAGTATCGTTTGCGCGATGGCGATGAGATAGAGTTTGCCCGCCTGCGGACGAGTGTACGCTTCCGTAACCCAGACCAGTCCTAAGTGTCGATTTTCGATTCGACGGTATCCAATAGTGAATAGAGAGGTTTATGACCCCAGAGGAATTTCGTAAATTTGGGCATCAAATGATTGATTGGATTGCAGATTACAGAGCAACTGTCGATGATTTGCCTGTCATGTCCACAATTCAGCCGGGCGATGTGCGAAAAAGTTTACCGAGCAAACCACCTGAATCGGCTGAGTCATTTGATGCTATTTTAGCTGACCTCAATGAAAAGATTTTGCCCGGCATCACGCACTGGAATCATCCTAATTACTTTGCCTATTTTCCTTCTAATGCCACTCTAGCATCCGTATTGGGAGACCTCATGAGTTCGGGCTTAGGCGGAATCGGACTCAACTGGCAATCTATGCCCGCATTGACGGAACTTGAAGAGTTAACGACAGATTGGCTTCGCCAAATGGTGGGCTTATCAACGGCGTGGGAAGGTGTCATCCAAGATACTGCTTCGACATCAACACTCGTTGCCTTGCTCTGTGCGCGAGAACAGTCATCAAACTATAGTCAGATGAATACAGGCTTTCAGGGGCAACAATCGCCATTCATTGTTTATTCATCCATTCAGAGTCATAGCTCGGTCAAGAAAGCGGCATTATTAGCTGGCTTTGGCTTAGACCACCTGCGATTCATCGAAACAGACGAACATTTTGCTTTGAACATCAAGTGCTTAGAGGACGCGATACAGAAAGATATCAGCGCGGGTTTTACGCCCTGTGCCATCATTGCCACTACAGGGACAACCACGACAACCGCAATTGACCCGATTGCCGATATCGCTCATTTAGCAAAAACTCATGATATGTGGCTGCATGTCGATGCTGCTATGGCAGGTTCAGCAATGATTTTGCCAGAATGTCGATGGATGTGGGACGGTATTGAAGGCGCGGACTCGTTGGTTCTCAATCCCCATAAATGGTTAGGGGTCATTTTTGATTGTTCATTATTTTACACGCGCAAGTCCGAGCATCTCGTCCGTGTTATGTCCACCAATCCGAGTTATTTGCAAACTTCGGCAGATGGCGAGGCAAAAAATTATCGAGATTGGGGTATTCCGCTAGGGCGGCGTTTTCGGGCGCTTAAATTATGGTGTCTTATCCGAGAACAGGGTGTCAGTGGCTTACAGGCACGTATTCGCCGCGATATGGACAATGCACAGTGGCTCTATCAACAAATCGAAGCCACGCCAGAATGGGACATATTAGCGCCTGTCTCTTTGCAAACAATCTGTGTACGCCATATTCCAGCAGGGCTTGAAGCGGCTGAACTTGATGTTCACACGCTCAATTGGGTGCATGAAATAAACAGCAGTGGGGCAGCGTATCTCACACCAGCTAAATTAAATGGGCAATGGATGGTGCGGATTTCAATTGGTGCTGAGACGACAACCTTAGAGCATGTTCAGGCATTGTGGGATACCATGCAGAATGTCGTCACTTCTCATTAATTATCCGTGAGAATTACGTCGGACAGGCAGAAGCCAGCCCCTACGAAATATAATTTTTGAACCGTAGGGATGAGATACATCTCGTCCGCGACTAAACAGCGTATAGATAACTATTACGTTTCAGTCATCTGGCATGGCAGCACGGAAGGCATCGGCAATATTACGCACCTCAATCAATTTTAATTTGGGCGGAATATCATCTATTTTACGGCGCATTTTGGGAATCATGACGCGCTTAAAGCCAATTTTCGAGGCTTCATTGAGGCGCATTCCTAATTGATTCACTGTGCGAATCTCGCCACTGAGTCCGATTTCGCCGATAAACGCCATATCTGCCGGCAGCGATTTTTCGTAATAGCTGGATGCAATCGCAATCGCTGTGCCTAAATCACTGGCAGGTTCATCAATTTTGAGACCGCCGACGACATTCACGAAAATATCTTGCTCAAAAAGACGCATTCCCATTCGTTTGCCTAGTACCGCCGTCAACAAGAGTAAACGGTTATAATCAATGCCGTTGCTTGTGCGCCGCGCATTCCCAAAAGCTGTCGGGTTCGTGAGGGCTTGTACTTCTACCAATAGCGGACGTGTTCCTTCCATGGTGACAGCAATCGCGCTACCCGGTGCATTGACAACCCGTTCCGCTAAAAAAGCCTCCGACGGATTTGGCACTTCAATCATGCCACTACCGACCATCTCAAAAACACCGACTTCGCTAGTTGCCCCAAAACGATTTTTCACTGTGCGTAATAATCGGAATTGCTGCAAGAGGTCGCCCTCTAAATACATCACTGTATCAACGATATGTTCTAGCACACGGGGTCCCGCGATATTGCCTTCTTTGGTGACATGCCCAATCATGAAAACTGTCACCCCTGCTGATTTCGCCAAGCCTTGCAAACGACTAGCACACTCACGGACTTGCGAGACGAGTCCCGGTGACGAGTCTAACTCTTCAGAATACGTGGTCTGGATGCTATCGACAATCAGCACCACAGGGTCGAGTTGATTAACATGCTCAAAGATATTGCCAAGATTGGTTTCGGTCAGTAGATAGAGGTCATCGGCGTGAATGCCTAAACGCTCCGCACGCATTTTGATTTGGCGCGAACTTTCCTCACCACTGACATAGAGGACTGTGCCATGTTCGTTTGCTAATAATGATGCTACTTGAATCATAATTGTTGACTTTCCAGAACCCGGTTCGCCACCTAAAAGCAAGATACTACCCGGTACGAGTCCGCCACCGAGAACACGGCTGAACTCTTGCATCGGCACATAGAGGCGGTCATGTTCGCGCATATCGACATCTTTGAGTTTTTGCGGTTGAGCGCGATTTGTCCCGATAGGTTGGCGATTCTGTTTTGCTTTTGCGCTCGATTTACGGACTTCTTCGACTACCGCTTCGACAGTGCCAAATTCTTTGCAATTCGGGCAACGTCCCATTGGTGCGGGTCCTTGCCAATTACAATTAGAGCAAACGTATTTTGTGCGTACTTTGGGCATAAGAAAGTCTCAGTTTACAGTTTTTAGTTTACAGTTTTTGGCTTTGCTGTAGAATATCGAAAAAATGAAAAACAGATGAACCACAAAGGACACAAAGAATCCTATTCCAAAACCATACTCTGCGTCTCTGATTCTCCGTTTCTCTGCGTTATGCTTTTTCAAAAATCCTCGAACGCTACACATTACAGATATTATACGTGCTATCATGTCTTGCCGAAAGTTAAACGCTATTTGGCAAATCTTTGTGGAAACATCATTCATAATGTATTCGTTGATACTTTATTTTGGGTGACTTGGCATTTTGGCACTTCCAAAACAGGCTTTTTTCAGTTGGCAAAACTAAAGTTCGTGATACGATTAAGCGCACAGATAACCAGAAATGAAGTGCGACAATGTATGTCAATATTTGGTCTTGGATGCGTGATTTTGAGCGCACAGCACAACAGCAAAACGATAGCCAACGCTTGAAGCTGGTCAATGGCTACCATGATGGCTGGCGTTGTATCAATAGTGGACACTATGATGAGGCACTCAAGCACTTCGAGCGAGCCTTAGCGATTGCACAGCGTATCAATGAGCCGTGTTGGGAATTGTTCCTTGATAGCAATTGTGCGGAAATCTTCATCTTCAAAAAAGCCGAATCGAAAATTGGGCTAGACCGTGCGATTCGCATTGCAACGCGCGTTTATCGCCCTGAAAACGAGGCGTGTCCGGTACGCTCACGGATATTGTGCAATCTGGGTTATGCCTATAAAGATTATGATGTTTTTGGCTATATGGATGCCATACTAGATTTGCTTAACAGTATCGAAAATGATGTGCCGATGGATCATGACTCGCATTTGCGTTTGCGCTTCTTGCGCGTCGAGATTGCGATGGAATTGCAACAATTTGATGACGCTAAAAAGACAGTTCAAGTAGGATTGGTCGAATCCTTTGGCAATACCTATCGGATGACACAATCGAATGCCCTCTTATCAGAAATTGCGTATGCACAGGGCGACTTACACTTGGCATTGAGTTATGCGGCTGAAAGTGGCAAACATGCTTATCATGGCAATATGTTACGAGCAGTCGCTAGTAATTTTCTGTGGCAAGCGATGTTACAGCGTCGAATAGGGAATAATGGCGAGGCGCAAAATTTATTGCAGCAAGGTCTCGCAGAATATGAGCATCATAATCTGCCGCGCCGCGAAAGTTATTACAACCATCTCTGTGAATTTTACGAACTGCTAGGTGACACAGATAAAGCATTGGTGTTACGGCAGCAGCAATTAAAAGAAGTCGCCGAACAAACCATCACGGCTCAGAGTTATGCCCATTTGCATCATTGTCGTTTATTAGGACGCATGGGCAAATCGCTCGATAAAGCCTTGGGTAATGCACGCGGCATCACGAAGCAGATGAAAAAACCAAACTTGTACTTAGAGCGTATCCAACAGATAGAAAACGGCAATTATTATTTGTTCGCTTGGCAGAAAGTGTGACATTCGTAACTTTCTATCTATCCAAACCCAAAAAACACCTATCTTCGTTTGTGCAAAATTAAACATTGTGCTTTATTTATGATTAAGACAGCCTTTGAGGATATGTGTGTTATTATGCAGCGCGATATAAATCAACCTACGTTCGAAGATTTAGAATTATTGGCGGAAGTCTCGCAACTATTAACAGTGGTAGACCTCGATAGTGTTTTGCAAAAGGTCGTTCAACTGGCAGGGCAAGCTGTTGGCGCTTCCAAAACGAGTCTCTTTTTGCATAATGATGAACATATTGATTGGAAGCATATCATTACGATGCGCGACTTGCCCCCTGATAAATCGGTGAAGGTGGTTAATCAAGTCATGGGGGATGGCTTTGCAGGTTGGGTTTATCGCAATAAGCGCGGCGACATTATTAGCGATACTGAAGCGGATGACCGTTGGATTGTTTTCCCCGATGATTTGCTTGTCACACGCTCTGCAATGTGTGTGCCATTCATGTACGAAGGAACGATTATCGCTATGATAACCCTCGTCCATGAAAAGCCGAATCAGTTCCGCCCTTATCACTTGCGCTTGATGGAAATTATCGCCAACCAAGCCACTATTGCTATTCGTAATGCCCAACTCTTCAACCGCGTCAATGTGCAACGGCAGCAATTAGAAGTCGTATTGCAAGCCATTACCGATGTACTGCTGGTATTAGATGAACACGGCAAGATTCGCATGGTGAACAATGCCGCCTTGCCCTTGTTAGGTGCGACATCGCATGATGCCGTGATTGGGCAAGCTCTCGCATCTTTTGCGATTGGGGACGATGTTATCGCGCCAATTGTCGAAATCATCAAAGCGGCTTTGGTTGAGCAGAACCGTTGGGCATTTGAAACACGCTCAGACCATCATCAAACAGATTATCAAGTGACCATGGCAGTCTGGGAAGACCCTCAACACGAGCAGCGCGGCTATGTGGTTGTCATGCACAATGTCACGACTCTGCACGATTTATCGCGCTTCAAAGACGAAATGTTGCGTGTTGCCACTCACGATTTACGTAGCCCTTTAGCCCTAATATCCGGTTATGCAGATATGGTTCGTCTGGATATTGGCGACCCCGAACATATCGTTAACGAATATGTCAATATTATCAAAACCACCACAGAAACCATGAGTAGCTTAGTTGACGATTTGTTACGTGTGGAACGGGTTCGGGCTAGTCCGCTAGAATTGCGTGAACAAACCGATATGACTTCATTGGTAAAAGTAGTCATTGTCAATTCGCGTCCGTTTGCGAAGGTCAAAAACATCACATTTGAAACCGATATTCAATTAGATGGTGTGCCACGAATTGTTGCTGACCCCGTGCTTATCCGCCAATCTATGGAAAATTTAGTCAGTAATGCCTTCAAATATACGCCCGAAAATGGGCTTGTCACTGTCCGCGCCCATTTTGACGCTAAAAAATTCTATTTTGCCGTCGAAGATAATGGCATCGGTATCCCTAAAGAACATCAAGCCTATGTGTTTGAGTCATTTTATCGTGTCGAGCAAGCGCGTTACAAAGAAAAAGGGTCAGGCTTAGGCTTGAGCCTCGTGAAAAATGTGATTGTCCGTCATGATGGCGAAGTATGGGTCAAAAGTGAAGAAGGCAAAGGCAGCCGCTTTGGTTTCTGGTTGCCACTCAAGGCAAAAACTGATGACGTTGAAACGATTGAAACAGATGCCATCCCTACAGAGAGCAATCAGCAAAACGGTATTAATCTCGCCGCGAAGTAAACGCTGGAATCAAAAAACGGGTTAGCAATGCCCCGCTCCAATCATAAGCGATATTTACCTATTATAATGAACTTTGAGAGTTAAACGCCCAACGGTAATCTCATCGCCATCTAAAATGGCATAGCGTTTGGTAGGTAATGCACGGCGATTATTAACAAATGTGCCGTTAATGCTATCTAAATCAACCAAAATGAGCATATCTTTGAAGAGCTTAATTAAGGCGTGATGGCGCGAAACACCCATTTTATGCCCCTCATAACCTTCAAGGTCAATCGTTACATCGGGGTCTTCATCACGCGGTTTACGCCCAATGATGATTTCTTGCTTGGTGCTAACCGATACTACCTTGCCATCAGGTAATTCAAAAATGACGGTATCCGGTACATCATCTGACATATTACGGTTATTATCTAAGGCTGGCAAAATCTTTCTGCGCCCGAAAATGGTGACAACATCTTCTTTTTTTTCGTAATTGGACATAGGTTGTCCCCTTCTTAGACAAAATTTGTCATTTCGTTCAAATTGTACACAACCTTTAAGCATTTGGCAGTAGTACCAAACGGTTATTGAACCTAACTCTTACTGACCTTGACCATTTCTCCCCCGTTCTTCAGGGGCTTGCCATCCCGTGCGGAACAGCAAAAGCGAACGCCCTAATTCCAGTGTATCGCCATCGGCAAGACCATAGCCTGTGTGGTCAATCTCATTGTGGTTAACCCGTGTGCCATTGGCACTGCCTAAATCCACGATATACCAACGGTCTCCGCGTTTTTCAAAGCGAGCATGAGGGCGTGATACGGACGGGTCTTGGATTAATACTTCCCATGTTGCATTATTCGTTGCCCGCCCGACAGTGACTTGATTCAATAAGAGGGGGATGGTCTGTCCTTCTTGGGGTCCATTGGTCACGATGAGACTGCCTTGCCCGGATGGATTAGTCGCTGTGATGAAGAAGCCGCTTTCTTTAGCCTTTTCTTCGTCGCCTTCTGTGACAGCAAGGAAACGCAAGGTTGGCACATACAACCGAATTTCATCACCCGCAAATAATGGGAACGATTCATCATCACTGATGGGGTTATTATTCACAAATGTCCCGTTACTACTGCCCAAATCGCTAATCATGAACACACCCTCACGGTATTGAATCACGGTATGTTGGCGTGAGACATGCTGTTCTGCGATTTGAATATCGTTATTCGATGAGCGCCCGATAATCACAGTCGCTCCTTCAGTGAGAACATATTCACAAATTTTTTTGGTATTGGGGTCTTGCCACTGGAGTTTTGCTACTGCGTCACTCATCGCACACTGCTCCAAAACTCTTTTTTGAGAAAAACTACTTTTCATTATAGCATAGACCTCAAACCTGCATCAGATTTATTGACCTAAACAAATAGATTGAACCACAAAGGCACAAAGGACACGAAGAATCCTATTCAAAATTATGCTCTGTGCCTCTGCGTTACGCTTTTTCGTGAAAATTAGCAATATGTTGGTTTTTACGCTCGAACAGGATTTGCGATGGCATCCACGACTTCGGCAGCGAGACTGTAGCGTCCAAAGAACGGAATGACATATGCGCCTTGTACTTTATCGCGTATTTGCTCCATGAGTTCAATCGCAATGCGAATCCCTTCTTGTGGGGCATCATCTCCGGCGGCTTCCATACGCGCAAAGATATGATTCGGAACACTGATGCCGGGTACTTCGTTATGCAAGAAAAGTGCATGTTTCAAGCTAAACAGAGGAATAATCGAGATAATCACGGGCAGTTTGAAATCTTCGCCTTTGATTTCCCGATAACGTTGCAAAAAGGCATCTAAGCGCGGCGGGTCAAACATTGCCTGACCGAGTGCAAAATCGGACCCACCCTTCAACTTGTTCCCTAGTACCTTAATTTCACGGTCAAGATTATCCGCGCCCATATTTAAGGCACAACCCACTGTGAAATTCGTCGGCATACCGATACTGCTACCTGCCATATCACGCCCTTGATTGAGGTCATGCTTAATGACACCAATCAACTTACTCGGCACAATATCATAACTATCCATCGCTTCGGGATAATCGCCGATTTTTGTGGGGTCGCCCATTGTGACAAAAAGATTGCGTAAACCAAGTGCGTGCGAAGCTAATAAATCGCCCTGAACGCGCAGAATATTCCGTCCGCGTGTCGGAAAGTGTAAGACAGTCTCAATGCCGACTTGTGATTGCACCAGATGACTGACTGCCCATGCACTCATTTTCAATTTAGCAGCAGGCGTATCAGCAACATTGATGACATTCGCGCCTGCATCACGCAGCAAACGCGCTTTTGTCAGTAATTTTTCGGTATCATAACCACGCGGCGGAGTCATCTCCACTGTGATTGTAAATTCACCATTGCTCAGGCGTTGTGCTAGTCCCGTCGGATGCAAAGCCGTAATTGGGGTTTCTTCGCGTTCGTAGTCTACGACTTGGATTTCCATTGGGCGACGTTGTGGGTCATCGAGTGCTTTTCGCATCGCAGCGATATGGTCTGGAGTCGTGCCGCAGCAGCCACCAATAATCGTTGCGCCAATATGCTGTAATGTGACCGCGTAATCGCCGAAATATTCCGCAGAGGCTGAATACATCGCTCGTCCGCCGACAGTTTCAGGAAAACCCGCATTCGGTAAGGCACTGAATGTCGCGTCCGGTACAGCGTGGTGCATTGTGTGTAAAATTTGCGACAATTGCTGGGGCCCCGTCCCACAATTCACGCCGATAACAGTCGCACCTGTTTTGTGCAAATCAGCCGCCACTCGTGCCGGAGCGTGTCCGGTATTGGTGACACCATCCACAGAAAAAGTAGCTTGCCCGACGATAGGTATGTCGGAATCCAGCGAACGGGCAGCTTCGATTCCTAGCATCAGTTCATCATGATTAGGGAATGTCTCGAAGATGAGCAAATCAACATCAGCATCCAGCAAGACTTGAATCTGCTCAAGGAAAGCCGCACGCCCTTCTTCACGGCTGACTCGTCCGTAAGGTTTGAGGGCAACGCCTAAGGGACCAATTGCGCCTGCGATATAAATATCACGCCCACTATCGGCAATCGCTCTTTGTGCAATTTCGGCTGCCGCCTGATTAATGTCGCGGACTTGTGATGCGAGACCAAATTCGCCAAGTTTGAAACGATTCGCGCCAAAGGTATTGGTTTCAATCACTTCCGAACCCGCATTAATGTATTCTGCATGGGCTTTTTGCACGAGTTCAGGATGCGTGAGGTTCAATTGGTCAAAACAAGCATCCAACGAAAAACCGCTATATTTCACTAACAGAGTTCCCATAGCGCCATCTGCCAAGAGGGGTGTCTGTTGTGCCAAACGTTCAGAGAAAGGGATTTTGCTCATGTGTCATGCGCCCTGATAAGTTTCAATGTTTTGTTATGAACAAGTGTCGTCTTATCAGGCTTGCATGTCAACAGTTGCTTGCTCTCATGAACAAGCCATCGTCTGTACATAGCGCCCCTTCTTGTGCCATGTTATGATGACCCACAAACAGGTGCATTTCAATGTTTTGGCGAAATGGGTTTAGCACGCTAAACCCCTACAATAATCAAGGTATTTTGAGCGTAGGGGCAAGATGTATCTTGCCCAATTCAACGTGTGCCACTTTTCTGCAATGCACCTCAATATACTATCTGCTTTCATACAATTTTGTCTTATGCTGTACCCAACACAGGCATTTTGGAGCGAAATTTCATGTCTAATCCAGCAATTGAGGTGCAAAAGTTCGGTCAGAGTCTCTGGCTGGATTTCATCCATCGTGACGCAATGAACACGGGTGATTTGCAACAGCACATTGACACAACAGGTATCTTAGGTGTGACATCCAACCCAGCTATTTTCCAGAAAGCTATCGGCGAATCAGATGCCTATCATGAGGCGATGAGTCACATGTTGGATTTGGAGGCAGAAGCAGTCTATGAAAAACTCGCTATCGAAGATATTCAAGCAGCAACAGATTTGTTTCGCACCGTATATGAGAATAGCAACAAGCGCGACGGTTATGTCAGTTTAGAAGTATCGCCCCTGTTAGCCGATAATACTGAGAATACGATTGCTGAAGCAAAACGCCTGTTCGCGGCTGTCAACCGCCCCAATTTGATGATAAAGATTCCGGCTACACAAGCGGGTATTCCTGCCATTGAAGCGGTGATTGCGGCTGGCATCAATGTCAATGTGACACTGTTATTCGCTGTTAAAAATTACGAACAAGTGGCGGAGGCTTATATCAAAGGCTTAGAACAACGCCTTGAGGCTAATCAAGCGATTGACCATATTGCCTCTGTTGCCAGTTTCTTCCTCAGCCGTATTGATTCTGCTGTAGACCATATCTTAGAAAACAACATGCGAGTAGCACAAGTTCATGGCGATACGGCACGTATGGCTGCTAATCGCCGTTTGTTGGGGCAAGCTGCTGTTGCCAATGCGAAACTCGCTTATAAGGCATTCAAACGAATTTTTGGTAGTAGTCGCTTCAAAAGACTGATTGAAAAAGGTGCACAAGTACAGCGTCCATTGTGGGCATCCACGGGGACAAAAAATGCTGCTTATCGTGACACAAAATATATGGACGCGCTGATTGGCAAAGATACCGTCAATACCGTGCCTCCCCACACACTCGCGGCTTTCGTAGACCATGGGACAGCCCGTGAAACACTTGAGCATGACCTTGAAGATGCTATGCCGCCCGATGAGGTTATCGACAAATTAGCTGAAATTGGCATTGATATTGATACCATTACCAATCGCCTACAAGTGGATGGTGTGGATGCTTTCATCGACTCTTTTGAAACCTTGCTGGAACAAGTCGAGGCAAAGTTGACGGTCATTAAAACAGGGGTTTTCGACAGGCAAAAGTTCGCGCTCGGTATTTATGCCAAATCCGTGAATAAAGCGATTGCCAATATCGAAAAACGCTTCGTTAATGGGCGCTTATGGAATAAAGATGGCAGTCTGTGGAAAACGCATAATCCAACGATTCAGGCTATCGAAAAACGACTCGGTTGGTTAGATGTACTAGATACCATAGATATAGACCGTCTCAAGAAACTGCAAGCCACGATTAAGGATTCGGGGCTAGAACATGTTGTATTGCTCGGCATGGGTGGTAGTAGTCTCGCGCCGTCTGTCTTGTTTAGAGCCTTTGGCAAGCAAGACGGCTTCCCCTCCTTAATGGTCTTGGACAGCACCGACCCGACTCGCATTCGGACAGTCGAAAATGCAATTGATATCAGCAAAACACTGTTTCTTGTTTCTAGCAAGTCCGGCACAACCATTGAAACCCTGTCATTCTTTAAGTATTTTTGGCAACAAACAGGGGCAAAAGGCGCACAATTCATCGCCATAACAGACCCCAACACACCACTAGCACTATTGGCAAGCGAGAAAAAATTTCGAGACCTCTTCCTCAATCCAGCAGATATCGGTGGACGTTACAGCGCACTCAGTTATTTTGGGATGCTGCCGGCGGCGTTGATGGGCTTAGACCTCGATAAATTATGGGATAATGCCCGTTTGATGATTGATGCCTCGCACGAGAATATTCTCGGTTTATATCATCCCGGTATCAGCTTAGGGGCATTAATTGGCGCACTCAGCCACGAAGGGCGCGATAAGTTGACCATTTATACCAGCCAATCACTGGTTGCCTTTGGCGATTGGGTCGAACAACTTATTGCAGAAAGTCTTGGCAAAGAGCGCAAAGGTGTTATTCCGGTGGTTAATGACAAAATTGGCAGTCCCGGCGAGTATGTCACCGATAGATTATTCGTTTATCTACGAGTCGATGATGACCCTGATATTGACGAAGTAGATACGGCTGTGAGAGCCTTGCGCGAGGCAGGGCATCCGCGTGCGACATTGCGTGTACCCGATAAATATGCCATTGCTGGAGAATTTTTTCGGTGGGAATTTGCGACTGCGATTGCTGGCTACATCATGGGACTGAATCCGTTTGATGAACCGAATGTTTCCGAAGCGAAAGACATCACAAAAGAAAAATTGCAATTCTTCGCAGACTACGGGCATTTACCCCCTCAAAATCCGGTTATCAGTGGTGAAAATACGCAACTTTTCAGTGATGAGACGACCATGACTCCCCTGCTTGAGTTATGCCGCGCTCATGGTTACAACCCCCATAGTCGCAAGGAAGTTCTGGCTGCACAATTTGCTGGGACACATGCCCGTGATTATTTTGCCTTCCTGTGTTACTTCACACCTGATGACGAAACAGACAGTGCCATGCAAGCGATTCAACAACGATTACGCAAGGTCACAAAACGGGCGGTGACGATTGCTTATGGTCCAAGATATCTTCATAGCACAGGGCAATTGCATAAGGGGGGCGCAGATAATGGCATCTTTTTCCTGATTACGACAAAAAATGCCCCCGATATTGACATTCCTAGCGCGGCATACAGTTTCGGTACACTCTTCAATGCACAAGCCGCCGCCGACATGGAGGCTTTGCAGAAACATCAGCGGCGCGTGATTCGTCTTCACATTGAGGATAACCTTGTCGCCGGATTGCAAAAAATCATGGATGCTATCAAATTCGTAGAGGACAGACGCTTTTAGTGCATTTGGCGGATATTTGCGATTACAATAAGGGATAGCAAAGTTAGCTTTGAGGATTCCATCATGACCATCCAGGAACACAAATATACTGTTGACGACTTTGATGACTTTGTTTTGCTACCAGAAAATGTCGATAGGTTGTTTGAATACATCGGGGGGGAGATATTTGAAGTGCCAAGTAATCCATTTATTTCCAAAATTGGACAGCGAATTGCAGGTGAAATCTATATTTACTTGAAACAACATGATATCGGGCATCTAACAGGCGAGGCAGGTGGCTACATCGTTTCAGGCGAACGATATGCACCCGATGTTGCCTTTATTAGCTACGAAAAACAAGCTGACTTAGCCAAAAGTGGCTACAATCCTAATCCGCCTGATTTAGCGGTGGAAGTTGTTTCATCTGACAGTGTTGCCGAGAACAAAAAATTGACGATTAAACTGAGCAATTATCTCGCTGCTGGAACAGTTGTCTGGATAGTGCGCCCCGAAGATAAGTATATCGAAATCCACCGACCCACTAAGCCTGTTCGCACTGTGCATGAAAATGACACGCTTAATGGCGGCGATGTTCTACCCAACTTGTCAATAAAGCTGAGTGATATTTTTAAGTAGAAGCAAGCCATGCAAGAAAGCCTGCTTCATCTGCTGTTTTACCGAAATTTTCTATTGCTGCCTACTTCTTGTGACATCAATAGTTTCTTAGCACTGTTACCGGAAAATCTTCTTGAAAACCATCAGGGTAAGTGACACGAATATAGTAAGTCGTCGTTATACTTGGACAAACTTGGTATGAGCCTGTGATACCGGAAAGTGGAACAAGTCCCGCGCCATCACCCACCAGATGCACGGCACTCACAAATTCAATATACCAATTGATGTTTGTGCATGTCTCAAAGTGCGAAGTTGACACATCCTCAGTCCAGTAAGTGACTATCGGTTCTTGCGTCTCTTCTGTGACCACAATAGGAGGAATACCGCCGCCCTCTGAGGGGGTCGGTGATGGTCGTTGTGGTTGCGGTGGGGCAATAATCGGCGGCGCATCCGTCGCACCAATGCTGTCACAATCGCCTCGCGCAGTAACTTCATCAACCCGTACCCACAATTCGAGAACTAAGTCTGCCCCAGATGGAAAAGCCTCAAATTTATCCAGTTGCCACCACTCGCCATCGTCCGAGATTCCAGTGACTGTCACCTCTCGATTCGCGGCTAACCATGCTCGGTGTGTACGATTAAGTCCGGGTCCAACCCGTAAAGCTGCGCTAAAGCCCCTATCTGTGGATATCGTACAGGGAATGGAAACGGCTTCAGTTTCAATTGGAGGCGGCGCAGTCTCAATTGAAGGTGGCTCATTGCCTGTGCCGCTATTGTTAAATTCTAAGCTGCCAACAAAGGCTGACATTGAAGCAAGTGAGCCAATTTCAAAGTCGCTTGGCGGACTCGGTGCGCCCTTAGCCTCAAGGTTGGTATCAAGCGGAATAGTGGTTTGCTGACCATTAGAGATTCTTGTTGTTTGCCCTTCGGCTGTGATAAACCCTAAGCCTTCAATCATGCCAATTCGCAACATACTTTCGTCGCTACCCGCAGCATTGGGAACGGTCTGCAAGAACGCCTTCGAACCCAGTGTCACCTCGACCCCGTTAATGTCGAATGTCAAAAAGGAAGCCTCATCCGGTGTGTCGATGATAATGCCATCCGGCGCTAATCCGAAACAGCGTCCTGCCCCAATACCCGTCTCAAAACGAAATGCCTGAATGCCACTCGCATCTATACCATCATTCAGCATACTGACCCCACCAAAAAACACGATGGTTACATTCTGACCGGGTAATGTATCGGGCAGTTGGGCTTGTAACCGAGCAATGACAACACCCCATTCTCCTGTGTCTTCATCGAATGGGCTGAGTTCTAGTGCGGCGACTTGCTCAACAGGGACGATATCACCCTGCACATCAAAACTGAAGTTATTGGGATTAACACTTGGCAGCGCATTGACATTTATATAGCCATAACACACTTGATTGCGTT
Source organism: Anaerolineae bacterium (assembly GCA_030950085.1). Classification (GTDB taxonomy): domain Bacteria; phylum Chloroflexota; class Anaerolineae; order Aggregatilineales; family Phototrophicaceae; genus JAUZRW01. The sequence goes on along the minus strand of JAUZRW010000053.1, from coordinate 12,978 downwards.
CGGTTAAACTGCATTCGTTACCTGCCTGTTCAAGCGCCGCAGTGACAATTGACAAGCACTGTTGGGCAACCGTTGAAGAGGCGGAAATGATAATGAGGAAAAAAGGAATAATCCATTTGAGCTTTCGCATATGAACTCCTGAAATCTACTGATTGTCCATGAAGCAACGTTTATCATACATTCACTATAACACGTTCAACGTTTGAAAAAAGATTAATACAGGTTAAGAATTCAATCGAATAAAGCAATGAATTAGATTTTAGGATAGGTGAACTGTTACCCATCTATCTATGATAATACACTAACACCGCGTCTCACCTTACAATTTTGTGTGAGACGCGGTGAAACCCCGAAAGGGGCTTATTAGCAATATCATAGGTAAACGGCGCACTGATGAAGCCTAGAGGTAGGACAACAGCAATCACAGTCATAATGAATGTGGCAATCCCTAACGGGAACTTTAAGCCCATAAAAATGAGTGAACGAATATACGGGATAGCTAGAGTAGAGTTGCATAATCTGATGAAAACGATTAGAAACGATCCGTAAAAATTCGCCTTGTTAGGATTTCGCAGAGTCAGCACGAAACGTATCATATGAGAGCCTCAACCTGTGCTACAATGGCAAACAGGCAAGTGATGGAAAATCAGGGTTTTGTAGAATTTTGTCCACAAGTTATAATCAACACATGACTCAGTTATCTACACAGGAGTAAGAACCGATGGCAACAGATTTACCTGTCGCAGTATTTGAAATTAAAAATTACATGGTCATTTTTCGTCAATTAGAAGAACGTGATTTTGATGGCGTGATAGCGCAGATTCGAGGGCTAGTGCGTTGTACAGGGATAGGGACACAAGATAATAGTGACTATCGCCTTGATGTCTACTTTTTGTCGTCGGATAGTGACTACCCCGCCCCACAGGTGAACTTGGAAGACAAACAGGGTTCGATTTTTATGCCTGTCGATAATATGATGATGTTTGTGGATGTCTTACGCAATGAAAAACCGATTTTCGGTCATTTACGCGCTGATAACCCGAATTGGACAAGCGTAACCACCACCAATGAGCCTGTCGGGGCTGGCGATGAAGACTTTGCATAACAGAAAGTTAAAATCCACTCACTTGTATCCGATAAATCAATGCTATACTATGGCAGAAGTCGATAAGGAGACAGGTTAACATGACAGCGAGAATCCTCTGTGTGGAAGATAATCCGCAAAATATGCGCCTCGTGCGGAAAATACTCAAGCGTGGGGGGTATACCGTGTTAGAAGCGGAGAATGGCTTATCTGGTGTGCAAATTGCAGAAGATGAGCGACCTGATTTGATTTTAATGGATGTTAACTTACCCGATATTGATGGTCTGGAAGCAACGAAGCGCATTAAAGCACAAAGCGCATTGCACCATATTCCGATTATCGCGTTAACGGCTAATGCGATGTATGGTGATGAAGAACGCTGTCTAGCGGCTGGTTGTGATTACTATATTTCAAAACCCTTTGACAAAGACCAATTACTAGATATGGTGACACGATTTTTGACATCTAAACGCGAATCCAATTCAGGATAGAATTGATTCCCCCTTAATACTGTGTTATATTTGGTAAACTCTTATGATGCGCTATGCTAGAGTAAAATGTTTATTTTCTTAGGTGCTTCAGTTTTTAATTTTCATGATAGGCTTTGTCAGGAGCATGGTGCATGACTCGTATTCTTTATATTGAAGATAATCCTCAGAATATGGATTTAGTGTGTCGGATTCTACGTCATATCGGGGGTTATGAAGTCTTTGGTGCGGAAAATGGCATTACAGGGGTTGAAGAAGCTGCGATTAAACGCCCTGATTTGATTTTGATGGATATTAATTTGCCCGATATTAGCGGCTTAGAAGCTACCAATCGCATTAAAGCCAAGCCAGAATTATCGACAATCCCCATTGTTGCATTCACGGCGGATACAAATGATGCAGACCGTCGGATATATCTTGCGGCAGGTTGCGATGGCTATTTACCAAAACCTGCCAGCGCCCAAAAATTGCTGTCGATGGTGCTGCAATATATCAATTAGCCCATCAATTAATGAGTTTCCCTATACGTTGCAATAATCTTGTATACCACGTTTTCTCAATATAGCCGTGTGCCAAATACCAATTATAGGTATCTTGCACACTTTGGCGCATATCATTTTGAGGTTGATGCAATTCACGCTGCGCTTTACAAGCATCAAAATAGATATAACGACTACCCAAACGTACCTGATTGGCATCTAGTGGTGTTTGAATACCGAGCCGTCGCAATCCTGTGACTATATTGGCGACAATTGACAATAAGAACTTTGGCACTGTGACTATCGGCGGCGCAACACCCACCACATCAGCAATTAAATTAAACCATTCCGCAGTCGTAAAATTTTGAGTGTTCAAGATATAGCGTTCTCCTGTGCGTCCATTTTTTGCAGCCGCCAAGTGTGAAGCCGCAACATCACGAACATCTATCACCCCAAAACCACCTTGCGACAAGGGCGTTAACCACTGTGATTGTGCAATTTGAATAATGAATGTACCAGAAATCAGGTTCAAATCGCCAGCGCCAATGACAATGGATGGATTGAGAGTGACAACATCTTGCCCCTGTTCAACGGCTTCATAGACGACTTTTTCCGCTAATAATTTACTATAGCCATATGGGAAGTTATCGGGTTCTAAGTTGAAGGCGACACTTTCATCGCTAGGCGTGTCGTCTGTAGGCAAGCCAATCGTTGCAGCACTACTTGTAAAAATAACACGCTTGACATTGGCATATCGGGCTGCTTCTAAGACATTGCGTGTCCCCTCGACATTGACAGCAAACATCCACTCGTTATCGGCTTGCCAGTAATCGGCTACAGCAGCCACATGAAACACCCAATCACAACCGCTAAAGGCTTTCTGCAAAGACTCGATATCCGTAACATCTCCAAGATACGATGTAAAAGAAAGCCCCTCCAATACGGTCATTTTTGAACTTGCTCGGTGCAACACACGAACATCATGCCCATCCGCCAATAATACTCGGACAATATGTGACCCAATAAACCCTGTGCCACCTGTCACACAAGCCAGCACGACCTCGACTCCTATTCGGAAAGTTGCTAAGATGATTTCTTGCATCATATCATGAGAGATGATAGAGAACGAGACGGGAGCTTTTTAGTGTCATTAACATGGAAGCAAAGAAGTATCGGCGTTGTCGGTCTATTGGTCGTTTTGTTCGCCTTATTACTGGAGCTGCGTCCGAGTGCTGCGCCAGGTATCGGACCTTATCAAATCATGTTGCTATGGTTTGGGATAGCCTTAGCAATTGTTGGTTTCGCACGCTTAGATTCTATCTTGTTCAACCTGTCACTCATGATTCTGAGTCTAGCTGTTTTGATTATCCTTCTCGAATTAGCCGCACCTTGGCTGCAACGCACCTTACCTGTACCGCAATCAATGACACTCCCTGACCCTTTGTTGGGTAGCCGATATCGCCCTAATTTTTCTGGTCATGATGCACGCGGTTGGCGCAATCCCTCTGCGCTAGAAACAGCAAATATTGTCGCTATTGGTGATTCGCAAACATGGGGTGTCAATGCGGCTGTTGATGAAACATGGTCAGCAGGGCTTTCTGATTTAACAGGACTGTCTGTTTACAATATGGCGCGTGGTGGATACGGCGCTGTACAGTATGTTCAACTCGCTGAGGAGGCGCTAGAACTAGACCCACAAACGATTGTTGTTGCTCTGTATTTTGGTAACGACATTGCAGATGCTTATCGTATTGTCTATTCAATAGATGCCTATGCCGATATGCGAGAATTATCACCAGAAGACATGGCATTTGAATATGACATCAGTAGAGAAGCAACACGGCAACTACGGCAATATTGGGATTTTGAAAACCGCCTTATTCAACAATATACGACACCCTCTTTAGCGTCTCGTATTCGCAACGATACGGCATTAGGGCAATTATTAGATGGGCGCAATGCGTGGCCCAATTGGATTAATACACAGTATGATTTGAATAGCGTCGCCGACACCATAGCAGCCGAGCAAGATAACTTCGCTTGGGACATGCCGATTTATTATGGCGCGGATAATATCACCTTTTTTACACCGAATTATCGTTGGGTTGCCTTACGACAAGATGACCCTCGCATTCTTGAAGGTCTACGCATCACTCAAATCTCACTATCACAAATACAACGACTGACAGCAGCAAATGACATTCAGTTCTTGCTTGTTCTGATTCCAACAAAAGAATTGGTCTATGCAGATGTGATGATGAGGCAAGATGGGTCATTATCGACAGATTATGAGCGCCTTGTCGCTGATGAAACTGTCATGAGGCAAGCAATCATTAACTTTTTGGATACAGAGTCTATCGCATGGGTCGATAGTTTATCGGCATTACAAGACCGTATCGGCGAAGCACTTTACCTGCCCTCTACAGATGGACACCCTGCACCACTCGGCTATCGTGTCATCGCTGAAATCGTCGCGGCAGCAATAGATAATCGTTAAATGCAGAGACAATTTCAGTGAATAATAAGATACCTTCCAAGAATTAGGGAGGCGGTTCTTGGGTGCTTTCTGGAAGTGGGCAACCATCTGCTCCATTACCAAACACATTCGGACACGCATCAACATCATCAGTCACGCCATCACCATCACTATCAACCGGAAGCGGACAGCCATCAGTGCCATCTCCAAATACATTCGGGCAGGCATCAGCACTATCAATCACGCTATCGCCGTCGCTGTCGGGGCAACCGTTTAATATTGGCAAACCGGCTTCATTGGGGCAATCATCTTGTGCATCCGGTACGGTATCGCCATCGCTATCAACAGGGAGTGGGCAGCCATCTGCTCCGTCTCCAAATACATTCGGGCAAGCATCGACATCATCTGCTACGCCGTCTCCGTCACTATCAACCGGCAGCGGACAGCCATCTGCACCATCGCCAAATACATTCGGGCAAGCATCGACATCATCTGTCACGCCGTCTCCGTCACTATCAACCGGCAGCGGACAACCATCTGCCCCATCTCCAAATACATTCGGACACGCATCGACATCATCTGCTACGCCATCTCCGTCACTATCAACCGGCAGCGGACAGCCATCTGCCCCGTCGCCAAATTCGTTCGGGCAAGCATCGACATCATCTGCCACGCCGTCTCCGTCACTATCAACCGGCAGCGGACAACCATCTGCGCCATCTCCAAATACATTCGGGCAAGCATCAACATCATCTGTCACGCCATCATTATCGCTATCGGGGCAGCCATTGGTGCTTTCTGGACCAAAGGCATTGGGACAATTATCATTGACGTTTAGGATACCATCATCATCAAGGTCAAAATCAGGGCAGCCGTTGGATTCGGCAGGACCGGGGTCTGTGCGGCAGGTATCGTTATGGTCTAGCACGCCATCACCATCGGTATCAATATTAGGTGTGAGTGACGGCGCAGGTGTATCGCTTGGAATAATGGCAGGAATCGGTGTGATTGTGCTAATGGGAACACGAGTTGCCGGTGGAATAAACTGGAACGGAGTCGGACCCAATCCACCGCCTAGTGAGGTTGGCGAAGCGGTTGGACGCGGCGTATTGGTCGCCGTTGATGTGATATCGTCTCCAAGTGGTGCTTCTGTTGCTGGGGTTTCTAAGCCAGTTTCGATTTCAGCGTCGTTGCTTGACCCCCCAATCAGCACAAAACCCACCACATAGAAAGGCAAGGTTGCAATAATGACAAAAAATAAAACTGAGCGGAGAAGCGTGCGCCCTGTTCCCAACTGCGACAACATAAAATTCCCTTCAACTAGGATGGTATCAGTGAATCACGATTTTGTGTTTTGCGGCGGACAGCATGTATGCTGTCCCTACAAATGAACCATATTGACCTGTAGGGACGGGATATATCCCGTCCGTTATGAACAAAAATGATGATAAACTGCGAATCTGTGATTTACTGAGTTTGTTATATCATGATTCTGCGTCAAGGCGAGGAGATACGCAACCTACGATTCATCTATGTTTGGTATTCGCCCAAATTTTGAACCTGATACAGTGCTTTATCAGAGAAGCCGCGTTTACGATAATACTCGCGTGTACCGATGGCGCTAATGACGGCAAGATGGGCATAACCGCGCTCTGTGGCGATTTGAACAGCCCGTTCAATCAAGGTTTTGCCGAGACCACTATGCTGGGCTATCCCACTTTCATTTTCACCTAGTCCAAGTGATTGTCCATAAACATGCACTTCACGGATAATCGCTGCATCGTCAAGGTCAGGATGTAAGGCGGATGTATCCTTTGCTGGCAAGCAGAGGCGCAAAAATCCCACTATGTAACGCTCTGGTGTGATAAATTGTAAGAATACTTCCTCACCAATGCTTGAATCATAGTACAGTTCATCCAAATCCAAAGTGCCTGTTTCGACTTTTTGATGCCGAATTTCTCGTGCGCGAATATCCATAGACCGTTCGCCACGTTTTTCCAGTTCCTTACTGGCAATCTGGCGGAAATTAGTTAGTTGATTGCCATCAACAATATCAGTGCTGGGAATATCCCGAATGACACGGGTAAGGCGGCAATATTCCGGTGTCTCTTTGAAGACATCTATCAGCACAGACAAGAGTTCATCATAAGTATAAGGTTGCCAATCGCCCCGTTGGAAGTATTGCATCAGTTCCGCGCTTTCGATGAGTGAACAGGGATAAACTTTCAACTCATCTGGGCGAAAATCGGGGTCAGCGAACATTTTGCGATAATCTTCTACGTCTAATACTGGATTTGAGCCGTAAAGATTAGGCATCCAATGGGCATGAATCTTAAAACCGGCTTTGCGAAGCAATTGCACAGCGCGTCGAGTAGCCGCAACGTTGTGTCCGCGCCGATTTGCTCGCAAGACATCATCATTTAGACTCTGAAAACCAATTTGTACTTTGGTACAGCCTAAACGCCGCATCCGCAGCACTTCTTCTTCACTGATATGGTCAGGGCGAGTTTCGACGACTAAGCCAACGACACGACAAGGCGCAGTTTCATTATAACGATGCGCTGCTTCGAGTTCTTCCCATGTGGCATATTCATCAATTGGTGAGCGTTCAACTGTGCCGGATACGATGCCCTGCGCGAGTTCCCGCGAACGGTTGATTTCTGCTTTGTAAATATCTTGCACCACTTGATTATAAGTTTTGTTGAAGTCGGCACCCATGATTTGCACGCTGTTTGTATTATGTGTCGGATGCAATTGTGACCCTTGTTCAAGCGCGTCCCACACGTCTTGGCGGCGGTCAATACCATTGCCGAAGTCGTGTAAGGCATCAAATATGCGCTTCACAAACCAGATTTGGAATGTTTCAGGATAAAATGACCATGTCCCCCCAAGAACAATCACTTCAATTTTGTCCGTCGGGTGTCCCATATTGTAATAGGTCAGCAAGCGCACATAAGTTTGCAGATAGGGGTCAAAGCTATTTTGCTCGGCACGTTGCGCCCCCGGCTCATCGGATAGATAACTTTTGGGCATCCGCACATCATTGGGGCAAAAAATACATTCACCCGGGCAGGGAAAAGGCTTGGTTAACACGGTTACAGGCGTGACACCGCTAATGGTTCGCATCGGTTTACGGCGCAATTTGACCATTTGCTCTTCGTCATAGGGTGGAATATCATATTGCCCTGCAAACTTGCGATAGGCTTGCACCAACTGTGTGCGACTGTGCATTGACTTATCATCTTGGCGCGGATACTTGCGCAGGACGCGGCTGAGTACGTCTCCATTGGGGCGTTGGGGCATCGCAATAATTTCTTTGAGTATGGCGACAAGTGTTTCTTGGTGATAGTCGTAATCAAAATCGAATTTGGATTGCATAGCGTTTTCGCTGGAAATTTCAAAACAGAGATATATGCAAGTATATCAAAGAGAGGTCAGCACTGTATAGGTTGCCCTACAGCACAGTTTTTGAGCAGAACTTTTGCGGAGGATATTGTAGAACTAATAGGTGGCGCAAACGAGCATCTCTTCAAGTGTATTGCGAACAGCTTGTGCCAACATGCACATAAAGTTGATGTCATCTTGTGAGAATGTGTGTGAACGGGGTTCAGCACGTACAAAACAGAGTGTGCCATAGGTCTGTCCGTGCAGTTCGAGTGGTAAACCGATATAACTTTCGATTTGTAGCGCATTATAGACTGAGTGTTGCTTGGGGCTTTGGCTGATATGCGTGATATCAACCACATCGTTATGATGCAGGGTTAGGTCACAATAAGTTTGATTAAGGGCAAATTGTGTCCCTTCGTAACGTCGATTGCTGCAAAATTCAATGCTATATTCTTGCCCAACAACACGACTCACAATGCCCATATCCATACCCAACGCATCTAAACCAATATTGAGCATCATATTGAGCCTATCATGTGGTGAAAGATTACCACGACTGCTCAGTAAGCTAAGGCGATTCCAGTAACTATCAATAGCATGATTAATGGACATAAGAACATTTTCCACAAATAAACAATGAAATTCTGACAAATGTTAGGCGTTACGCACTTCAAGCTAGAAATCGTAGGGGCGACAGCGTGCTGCGCCCGAAAATAACAGTCAACTGCGTAAGTCCTAAAATGTAATGCGTCGGACGATAATGAATGCTGTATCTCGTCCATCTTTTCTCATTGTATCCCTATTTAGCAAAAAATAAAGTTAAGATTGATTTTTAGTTGAAATCAACCGAGATAATCATTTTTAATCAATGGAAAAAGGTTCAGGTTTCATGCAATTGCACAATACAAGAGCAACTTATTGACACTTTGAACGCGGTTGACAACAAAAAAGACACACCTTGTAGTATGCCTTTTCATGACTTGAAAGCATGTAATCGTTTAGAAACTGATGTCTTGAATAATGAAGGTGATATCGCCATCTGGTGCTTGGATTTTGACCTTATCGCCCACTTTAGCACCAATTAAAGCCTTCCCTAGTGGGCTTTCGGTACTGATTTTACCCTCACGCGGATTGGCTTCGGCAGGACCAACAAGACGATATTCTTCAATATCATCCGCGCCTTTTTCCACCACTTTGACCAGCGACCCGATATACACTTCATCCGTATCGCCTGTATTCTCAATCAGTTTCGCATGGCGTAAAACATAATCAATGCGAACAATTTCACCTTCAATAAATGCCTGTTCATTTTTGGCATCTTCGTATTCTGTATTTTCGGTTAACTCGCCCCCATCTTCCAAAGCCTGACGCAAGCGTTCAGCAATTTCTGCACGGCGTACTTTGGTGAGATAGTTGAGCCGCTTCTCAAGTGAATCCATGCCTTCTTGGGTGAGATATTGAGTTTCATCAATCATTGCTTGTATCCTTTCAGTGTTATAGAAACTACACACCGCAGCAACATGACACGTAAATAGCAAAGACACAGGGATATTGCCTGTGCCAGAATTCCGCAACGGTTTTTTGTCGCACATACTTTATCATGAATTATAAGCCACGTAAAGTAAAAAATATCTTAACAGATTTAGACTGTAGAGAAGTCTTGTGACCTTTAAGAAGCAGATAGTGGATTCACTTGTCTATGAACTCAGGGTAACTTAAGCCACAGAGAACAGTGAGAATGCAGAAATTCAAGTTCTAGGCTCTTTGCGCCCTTGCGTTAGGTATTTCTCACAGATAGTTGAATAAATACTAATTTGCGACAGAGATATTGGAATTCATGATGTTAGTTATCCTGATGCGCTATTTTAGACCATACCCGGAACACGAACGATAAACGTTGTGCCTTCGTCTTCTGCACTCTCAACATCCACTGTCCCGCCGCACAATTCAATCATGCCATAGGCTAAGGGGATACCCAGCCCATTGCCCTTAAAAGCGATAACTTCATCGCGGTCACTGCGAAAATACACTGTACCGAGCATCTTAAGGTCATCTTCAGTCATGCCAATGCCATTGTCAGAAATCGTGATAACCAGCATACTGCCATCGCCACTCGCGGATACTGTCACCCTGCCTGTCCCTTCGGCAGAATATTGCAAACCATTTTCAACCAGCTTGACAAGCGCCTCACCCAGCAACTCGCTATCGAGATTAAGCATCGGTAAGCCTTGCGGAATGTCCATTTCAAGCTGACGATTCAATTCTTCGACACGGGATTTAAGGTCTTTTTCGATTTTTAGGGCGATGTTTTTGAAGACATCCATTTTAGCATTATAGGGCATCGTGCCTTTGCGGATTTTGTTCAGATTGCGAAAGTCATGTAATAGATTTTGCATCCGCAGTGAATTTTGTTTCACGATACCCAAAAACTGCGTTTGCATATCATTCAACTCACCCATCGAGCCTAACATATCGGAGTAACCGCGAATACTCGTTAGGGGTGTATTCAATTCGTGAATCATATGTCCAACGAAATGCGATTCCTCTTGTATGTACTCTTCCATATCGACAGGCACCGCAGATTTAGCAGCTTCGGCGGCTGCAAATTTAGCCTCTTCATCAGCAAGGTTGAGCAAGTTCACAATTTCTTCAATTTGCCCCGGTAAACGAAATGGAATAATTGACCCCTCTTTGGCGGCATCAAGTAAGGTTTGTGCTTTTTGCTGGGCTTGTTTCAATGCACCACCATCATCAGACATACAAGGTCTCCTGTGTAATTTCTATGACATTATGCTGACTATTGTACAACGTTTGGACAAAATGTGCTGTTGAGGTTTTGTCCTATGAAAATCGCCTATCGAATCATGCTATAATCAACTAGAATGCAGCCTGTAGAGAAAAGTCAATCCGTATATTAGCTGATAATTTCACTGCTATGATTCAACGTTTTTCAATTTTCGTATGGTTACTACTCATTGTTGCTGCTTGCCAAAGCGATAACAACATTATCCCGACACTCGCTAACCCTGAAGCCATTGCCACAGGCTTTATTTTGACAGAAAACGCGCCGCCGACGGGTTATGATACAGTATCATTCTCGCGCATTGACGCAAATTTAGAAGAACTTGCCGGTTGGCGCTATGAAATGGAATTTGAGTTCATAGGGCGCTTTGCTCGCACGCCCCGCGAAGCGAACGCCCGTACTCAAGCAACTGTATCGTATCAGCAATTATCATCATCGCGGCGCGTCATTGCCCAGATTCAGCAAGATTTACAAGGTGAAAGCGAACCTTTTCAATATGAGGGAGTTCGTTTAGGACCCGATACTTTTCTCGTGCGCGATGGGGTTTGTCTCACTAATGCAGGCACGGATGCGGCAGTTGTAGCCGATTTGAGTGCTGGCGATATCGTGGGCGGAGTCGAAATAGCGACTACAGCGGCTCAAAAACAGGTCATTAACGGTGTCCAAGTCTGGCGTTATGATTTCGATTTAGAGGCATTACGCTTACCGAATAATGTTATGTTTGGTGATGATAGCGTGATTTTATCGCTGGTACATGAATTGTGGGTCGCGCCAGAATATGATGCTGTCGTGCGTTATTATGTGACAATGGAAGTCGAAAATGTTATTGTCAATGAGAGTCCGTTACCCGTGAGTGGCTCGTTGATTATTCGTTATGATTTATACGATATTGGGCTTGTTCCCAATATTAACATCCCTTTTGGCTGTTAATAGCATCAGAGCCTGTTTGGAAATGCCGAGGATGATTTTTCGTTATACGAGATAAGCCCCTTTCGAGGTTTCATCGAGCCTCACACAAAATTGTAAAGTGAAGTGAACAAGCCGCCTATGAATTCTCCATAATCAATTGGTTTCATCGAGCCTCACACAAAATTGTAAAGTGAAGTAGCGTCTTTAGGTTCATTGAAGTCACTTTGTTAAACAAGAAAGAGGCGATTACCCCTTCCGCTTGACCCCCTATTTTGTGTGATATCAATCTTTTTACGTGACAGAACTATACTTGCTGATGTATAGTAGTATCATATTAAAGAGATTTTTTCACGTTAACAGTGCAAAAATGGGAGATTATGATGCTCATTCGCTTCTCTGTCGAGAATTTTCTGTCTTTCTGCGATGAAACAGAATTCTCAATGATAGCAGGTAAAACCCGACAACATTCAGAGCAGAAGTTAAAACTAAAGAAACCTAATAATCTGAATGTGTTAAAAACAGGAGTCATCTACGGGGCAAATACTTCTGGTAAAAGTAACTTGGTCAAAGCAATAGATTATGCCCGTGACCGCATTATCATGGGTACACGCCTGAAACAAATGATTCCGTTTAACCCCTTTCGTTTTGCCAAAGATTGCCAATCAAAACCCTCTAAGTTCACCTTCGAATTTAGCACAAATGATGAGTCTTATGTTTATGGGTTCAGTTTAGATGCCCAACGTATTCATGAAGAATGGTTGTATGAAATTAGGGCAAGGTCGGAACGCCAGATTTTTGAGCGCAAAACATCCGCAAATAACGAAACAACAGTCGAATTTAATCTCAAGTTTGATAGCAAAGATGACGAAGACTTTCTGCGTTTTACAGCACGCGGGACACGCCCCAACCAACTATTCCTGACAGAATCAATTGAGCGCAATGTAGAGCATTTCGCGGATGTCTATAATTGGTTTCGCAATTCTCTTGTGATTATCTTTCCAGACTCAAAAATAACAGGGCTACCAGCCTTGTTCATGGTTGAGGATAGCTTCAAACAGCGATTTGAACAATTGCTTAAGCAATTTGATACTGGTATTTCTGGGGTTAAATTGCAAGAAGTCGATTTTGAAAAACTATCTATTCCAGAAATCATTTTAGAAGACATTCACCAAAATATGCACAGTATTGATGCTGAAGAACAAATGGTGGTATTGACACCTGACGGACGAAGATATTTGTTTGATCGTAACTGCTCAGGGGTATTGTAACGGAAATTGAGAAAAGATGGTACAATCTGAAACATGAATGAGATACGCGAGCAATTGAGACAACTGAATAAAGAACAACTGATT
>JAUZRW010000052.1 GCA_030950085.1 Anaerolineae bacterium | reverse complement strand
ACCAATATCTTGCTGATCGTATTTCGGGCTTCAAGAAGATTCTGCCGCTTCCTGACTTGATACATGCTCAGGCTCAACTACTTGATCTTGATTCTTCATGGCAGATGGCTTAACTTTCCCCTATTTATTGAGATGATACCTTTTTTCTATATTCCATTATATGCGAGAATAGTACGGGGGGTTGTCCGTTCTACGACAGATAGGAGCATTTCAGAAAATGGGTGTTAAGGGATAAAGCCACTGAAATTCATGCTGTCTCCAGAGTGCCGCGCGAAAAGCCCGCAAACGATATTCGCATTAAGTAATCGCCTTCATTGTATAACCCATCATACTAACTGCCTTATCAGCAATCGACATCGCTTCGGCGCGGCTTGCCCCTGTCGTGACACAATAACCCGGTCTTTCAGCGCCATTTTCAAGCGCATGAACGACTGTTCCAGTAGACAGTTGAAAACCGAAATCGAGTACACCTTCAAGTTGTCGCGCTGCTTCAACCCCTTGCGCTGCCTGAAAAATGCCAAACGGGGGGGCAAAAAAGCGATAAACAGCTCCTCGTTGATATTTTGGACGAATATCGACAGCTTCACCCAATAAAATTTGTGTCAACGCTTGCGGCATACAGACTCCACTCACAGCCTCTACAATTTGTCCGAAGATATGCCCACCGCCGGGACGTGCGCCCGTTTCAATCAGATAAACTTGTCCATTGCTAACCATCGCTTCGGCATGAACAGCGCAATTATCAAGTCCGAGTGCCTTAGCAGCATCGCTTATCAGGTCATCGGCTTGTTGTAAAATTGCTTCGGGAAGATTTGCTGGATAATTGATGCCCATAGTCACGCGAAAACGAGGGTGTTGCTGATGTTCTTTATCTGCTTTTGCTAGTATCGACACAGTGCCGTCTTTGACCAAGCCTTCAATGGACATTTCTGTGCCATCAATGCACTCTTCGATGATAAACTGTGCATCATGGCGCTTATACTGCGCTGCAAAGTCGATTGACCACGCTAAATCAGACGGGGTTTCGACACGGCTAATACCCCGACTGCCCCAATTCCTTGTCGGCTTAACGATGACAGGGTAGCCGATTTTTCGAGCAGCAAGGGGAATACCTACTACATCATCGACAATCACAAAATTCGGTTGCGAGAGATTCGCCGCACGCCACGCAAGACGCATCAGACCCTTATCGAGTGCTTTGATAGCAACATCGGGCGATAGGCTTGGTAAACCTAATCGCTGACTAGCTTGTGCAGCCGCCAAGACTCCGGCTTCGTTTGCCGCGAGAATGCTATCTGCGCCAATATCACGAGCGTAATCGGTGATTCCATCTGCGTCGATAAGGTCAATCGGGGCATGACCATCCGCAATCGCAAATGCCGGAGCAGTCGAGTTTTTATCCACCGCATAAACACGATGCCCTAATGCTTGAATTTGCCGAATCGAGTGTTTCATCAGTTCGCCCGCGCCGAGTTGGAGAATAGTTGCCATATAGTGTCCTTGTTTGATTATGGACTGCCAAAATACCAAGAAAAAATGAGATTATGAACAAGTTGACAATCAAATTGATTTGTCATAGTGAGTATTTATTCACCTTCAAAAAGCGTAACACAGAGACGCGGAGAATCAGAGGCGCAGAGCCATTTCTGAACTGGAATCTCTGTGTCCTCCGTGTTCTCTGCGGTTCATCTCATGTGTTGCACATCAAACGCGATTACAATTGAGGCACAAAGGATACTGTAGTAGAAAAGGGGTTTCAACATGACCATACTGGTAACAGGGGCTGCCGGATTTGTCGGCAATAATGTGATTGATAAACTTGTGGCACAAGGTCGTTCGGTGCGTGCGATGGTTCGTAATCTTGAAAAAGCACAGATGCGACTCGGCGAGTACGGTGATAAGGTCGAGATTGTGCAAGGTGATGTCACTCAACGCGATTCGTTACTGCCCCATATACAAGGGGTTACGGCGATTGTTCATACCGTTGCTATCTCAATGGAAAAAGGGGGGCAGACTTACGAAAAAGTCAATTATCAAGGAACAGTCAATCTGGTTGACGTGGCTATTGATGGCGGAGTAAGTCGTTTTATCAATATCAGCCAAAATGGAGCTGATAGTTCGTTGCCCTATCGTTTTCTTGCGAGTAAAGGCAAAGCGCAAGATTATGTCGCAGCATCGAATCTCAAGTGGACTGCCCTACGCCCATCTGCTATTTTTGGCACACAAGATGAATTTTTCAATACCTTTGCGCGCCTCGTGCGCTTGACTCCGCTTATCTTCCCGTTGATTGGGGGCGGAAAAGCCGAATTTCAGCCCGTGTCTGTGTTAGATGTTGCCGAAGCGACGATTCGCAGCTTGGATGATGACAGCACAATTGGCAAGACTCTCGGCTTAGGCGGTCTCGAAGTTTTGACATTGGGCGAAATCGAAAAACGTGTGATTCAAGCACTCAATACGCGCCGTATCATGATTCCGACACCCGTATGGTTGCTGCGTCCGGCAGTCTTCATCATGGAAAAGACCTTGCGCGGTTCGCCTGTCAGCAGTAGTTTACTCGATTTACTGGCTGTGCCTAATCGCGTTGAAGATAATGCGCTGGTGAACATCTTCGGCATTGAACCGATACCCTTTCGTGGCGAGCATATTGCCTATCTGAAGAACGCCTCAGCCGGACAAGCCTTGAAAAAATTCTTCACCGGCGCAACAGTCAATTAATTGCCATAATCATCCATTCGCACGAAGGGCTATTTGTTGTTAAAATTAAAAGGCTAATTTTATTGTCGAATGGCTTCATATCATAAAGGTCATTGTTGAGGGTGCATAAAGCGGTTGTAGCAAATCATAGTTGTGTCAGAAGAAATTCAATTTCTCATATATAATCTGATTTGGTAATGGCTAAATCCAGAGCAGACGCAACAAATAAGGTCTTGCAACGTATACTCTGTAGCCGAATTTTACGATAGTAAGTGTTGAAATCCCCTAAAAATTAGGGGTTCTGCTGGACATTCTCTGCATTTCGGCATAGATTTATCATAGGTATAACAGCTTAAGTTTTCGGAGTTTTAGATGTCAAATTGGTGGGGAACCCGCAAAGATGTATCGCCGCGACTCGTTTGGGAAGTAGAAGCGATGCGTGCCACCTTCGGCAAAACCTTTGAATTAAATGTGCCACCCTTCGGTGGGTTGCTCTATTGGCAAGGAATCGTCAGTGTCAATATGTCGATTCTGGAAAATCCAGAACACACACTCAAAATTGTCTATCCGAAGGAATATCCCAATCGCCCGGCAGAAGCCTATTGCATTAAGCCGCGCATCTATAGTGAGAAGCACCAATACGAAGATGGGCAGCTTTGTCTTTTTAACCCTAAAGATGGTGAACAATACGGCTGGAATCCGAGCAAGTCTACGGCTGTGACGGTGGCTGGTTGGGCTGTGCAATGGTTATATGCCTATTATACTTGGCGAGCAACAGGCGAATGGCCGGGTATTGAAGAGCGTATTCGCCCCGATACTCCGTTACCGCGTCGCCGTCGGAGGTAAATTTCAATGGAAGATTTTTCGAGCTTACTAGAAGCCGAATTTGGTCTCTTGTCCCGAAGATTGAGAGGTATGGCTATGATTTCACGAGGCATCGTCCCAAACCTTGTTATTTCGCAGCGCATGGTTGACCGCGTGGTGAAAGCGGCACAGAGTTATATTGCAGACGAAACAGGCGAAACGATGGTTGGCTTGGTAGTGGATACTGATGAGCCGGAAACAATGCCGATGCTCTATGTACTGGATACGATTCTGCCGGATGAATCAACGATTCGTCGTTCGCATATGTTTGAGACGGGCGATGAAATGCAGCAAGATATTTTCTTCTGGTTGCTCGAAAACTGGAATGCGTATCAGACGATTGGACGCGATATGTCCGGTAATGAGATTCGTGAGGAATGGAAAGTTGACCTCAAGCATCTTGGCGATTGGCATAAACAACCGGGTTTTATGATTCAACCGAGTGGTGGCGATTTGATGACGGCACTTCGTATTATGGATGATGCCGAAAACGGATTTGATTTTTTGCTGGTGCCGATTGTGACATTGGGGCATCCCTCTGTAACAAGCGAAGTGGGCGCAACCGTCAACTATTTCACTATTCCACAAGATGATGGCACAAGCCTTCGTATGGATTGGTGGTATATTCATCGAGATGTGCGTGTTTTCCAGCCCATTTCGCCTAAAATTGTCGGTTATGATGATTTGCCAGAACTGACCCCTTATCCGTGGCATATTCTGCATGGAGACTTGCTCAACGAAGAGATTGGTTTGCTGCAAGAAGATAATAAGTGGTTGACTGCTCCGAATGCCATTTTTTGGGAATCAGACAATAAATTACCGCTTGAAATTTGCTTCATCGTCGGGACGGCTAATTCGCATGATGTCTTTTTGGTGATTACCGATTGGGATTATCCCAAGACACAACCGCGTATTCGTATGAGTGATTTTGGCGGCGTTGACCCGACGCAGTATATCGCAGATGTTTTCGCTGCTTTATGGGATAAATCGAAACCAGCACCCGATACGCCGGATTTCAAGTGGGATGCAGAAGAATCGTATATTGTCGATTATCTGGCGGTTATCGAAAAGAAAATGGGGATTCGTCCTGACGGTATACCAATGCCATGGGAACGTCAGAGTAATGCGGTTTCTATTGCTGTCGATGTTGAAGGCGAAGAGAGTAACGATACTGCACCAGCCGATGGTGTAAGTGCCTCTAGTGACGGCAAGGTTGAAAAAACAGAACCTGTCGCAGAAGTCGAATCTGATGATGATGAAAAAACTGAAACTGACGAAACAGAGGAAGAAATTACCTGATGAGTACATGGCAACGTGTCGAACAATTACTAGGGTCTGATAATCTTAAACGCCTTGCCGAGAAAAAAGTGGGCATTATTGGCTTGGGTTCCGGTGGCGGATTCGTCGCCCTCAGTTTAGCCATGAGTGGTATTGGCAATTTCGCTTTGATTGACGACGATGCGCTAGAAGAGGGTAATGTCGTGCGCCATGTCGCTGACCGTCGTTATATCGGTCAGAACAAGGCTAAGGCAGTCGCCGACCTCATTAAATATCGTAATCCCGATGCGAAAGTCGATGTGCGCGAAGGGCGTATTGAAGCGCATATGGACATATTGGATGACCTTGATATCGTTGTTGTCGCGGTGGATGGCGAACAGGTGAAATTTATCATCAATGAGGCACTGCTCAAGCGGCGCATTACGGGTGTTTATGCCGGAGTCTATGAAAAAGGCGAAGGTGGCGATGTCATCATGATTAAGCCCTACGATGGACCCTGTTATGCCTGTTGGTCACAAGAATTACGGGCGGGTTTTCAGCAACCTGTTCCGGGTGCCGATGGCGCACTCGATTATGGCATGATTGGTGATGAAGGCACACTCGAAGCGGAACCCGGTTTGTGGGTGCATGTGACCAAAGTTGCCAGCATCCAAACTGACCTTATCATTAATGAATTACTGCGTGGCACCGATGCCAGCGAAGAGATGCCAGCCAACACTATTATCGTGGCAAACAGTGAAATCGAAATATTAGAAGGCGTGGTCAATGAACCGCATACTGGCTTATGGGTCGATATTCAGCGTGACCCCGATTGCCTCGTTTGTGGGGATAAAATCCGCCTTGCCAATGAAGACCAAAGCACAGCCGTTTCGCTAGATGACCTCGGCGGCGATATTGGTATTGTCTTTGCAGAAGACGATGAGGGCTAATCATGTATGACTCACTTAAAGAAGAATTAGAAGACTTGCTAGATGAATTTGAGGAACAGAAATCCGCTATCAATGAGGCGCTCGAATCGCGCTTTCAAGCTGACGAATCGGCTACCCATTTGGATGACGCATTTGAGTATCTTGAGTCGTGGCAGGAACTCATTAAGAAAATCCACTGGCTAGAACAGCATTTGCGCCACCACCATGAACAGACGGCTAAAGAAATCCGTGAAGTTATTGACTGGTGGTATAAAAATCATAGCCCAGATAACCCAGCGCCGTTTCGACTGAAGAATGACCCTTCAATGTACGATAAAGATTTATTCGGAAATGTGCCGGAATAGATTTGTTGAGGTAAAGCATCGGACATGTAGCTCATGATTGTTTCATTGCTTTATGCGCCCTTATTTTGAGCATCATGATAAAATGATTTAGTCGTTCTGCCTCATCCAATTCAGCACGTTCTTCGGGCGTGAGTGTGCCGTTGCGATTAGCCTCTAACAAATATCGCAACCGTAACTGTGCCGCTTCCGACGCATGGAATTTGACGATTTGTTGTGGTGTCGGTGTCGAAACCAGAAAATCCAAGACCTCATCTATTGCGCTGACTGCTGGGACAAATTCACTCATTGCTATCTCCTGACAAGTACCGCGTGACAGAAAAATTTAACCTGCATTAATTCTTGGTATTATGGCGCAAAAACTATAGCGTTGCCTCGGTTCTACTTTGTGATTTTTCTCACTTAATCTTCAAGCCCTCAAGACTGCAAAAGTGAAATTGAGTCGCTGCGTAGACTTGTTTGTGTGTTATCTGCTACAACTAGGGCTAATTGCGAGAAGGTCTATCAGCCGACCAAAGCCAAGACTTTCTCACAAAACCCAAGTTTACTTACCGTGAATCATATGCTGATTTCACGTTGAACGCAAGGAGATTCTATTCATGCACCGTTTTCGTACAGTCATCAGCCATCTGGTTGTACTTTTTTTACTGGCTATAGTGCTTATTCCCATTTCAGCACAAGAGGGTACAGAGGTTTTAACAGTCTATTCTGGACGAAGTGAAAGTTTAATTGCGCCCATACTGGAACAATTTTCTGCCGCGACAGGCGTTCAAGTCCAAGTGTTATATGGTGATACGGCGGCTATTGCCAGTCAAATTCTCGAAGAAGGCGATAACACACCAGCCGATGTGGTCATTACCCAAGATGGTGGTGCATTGGGCGCATTGGCTCAAGCCGGAGCATTAGATATTTTGCCGAATGACATCATGGAACGCTCACTGCCAGCCTTTAGCTCACCGGATAATGTTTGGGTGGGCATCAGTGGACGCGCACGGGTACTGGTCTATAATCCCGAACAAGTTGCCGCACTCGGTCTGGAATTACCGACGAGTATCCTTGATTTGACCGACTCGCAATATAGCGGTTTGGTGGGATGGTCTCCAACGAATGCTTCCTTCCAATCCAACGTGACAGCGATGCGCGTTTTGCTAGGCGATGATGCAACGATGGCATGGCTAGAAGGCATGGTCGATAACGATAGTGCTGCTTATAACGGCAATACCGCCCTCAATCAAGCGGTTATCAACGGCGAAATTGTGATGGGAATCACCAATCATTATTATATGTTCCGCTTCCTTGCCGATAACCCAGATGCGCCGATTGCCCAACACTTTTTTCCGGCGAGCGATGCGGGGTCTTTAATCAATGTGGCAGGAGCAGGTGTTTTAGCAGCCAGTGAGCAACCCGGACTAGCACAACGTTTGATTCTGTATCTACTCAGTACAGAAGGACAACAATATTTCGCCGATAGCACCTACGAATATCCGGTGATTGAAGGCATTGCGGTCAATGAGCGTTTAACACCCTTAAGCGAAATCCAAGCACCCAATATCGACCTGAGCAATCTTGCCGATTTACAAGGTTCAATTGACATGATTGAAGATAGTGGCGCGTTGGATAATTAATCTTTGTCGTTAGATGCAATGATGCTTTTAACAAACTAACACCGTGTTTAACCCCCTCTGTTGCTGGCGCGACATCTCCCCCGAATTCAGGGGAGAATTGCTTCCCCCTCCTTGAATTCGGGGAGGGGGTTAGGGGGTGGGGTTTATCCGTGTTAAAAAGTTGATTGGCATTATTGCGTCCTTACAATTGAAAATTTACCACCTCAATAATTTTGTCATAGACGGGCGGATGCTCCCCATTATGGATTGGAAAGTGATGCAAAAGTCGTTTACCGTACCAAACGTTATTATCAACCGTAGAAGACGAATACACCGAAAATGGCATTTACCGGGTATTCGGTTACAGTTTTCGGGCTTACGACTCATCAGTTTAGTGATTGTGGTATTGGTTTTACTGCCCTTAGCCTATCTTGGCATACGGGCTATGGGCGCAGGAGCAGAAGGGCTTGATTATCTGACGGCTAAACGTACTATCCGCATTATGACTAATAGCTTGTGGTTGGTCATTGCTGTGACGGTGAGTGCCGCCGCAATTGGCATTCCCTTTGCATGGCTGACCTCACGCACTGATTTACCCTTGCGGCGCGTTTGGCTCATACTCGGCTTGTTAGCGATGGTGATTCCCTCTTATTTGGCAGCCGTCGCCTACCTAGCAGCATTTGGGCCCGTTGGTATCGTGCAAAGTTGGCTTGAACCGCTATTTGGTATCAAGCGTCTGCCGGATATTCACGGTTTTTTCGGGGCATGGTTGGCAATTACGCTCTTTACCTACCCTTATGTGATGCTTCCGGTACGGGCGGCTTTCCTCAATACTGACCCTGGGCTAGAAGAGGCAGGGCAAAGTCTTGGATTAAATCGTTGGCAGGTATTTTGGCGGATTACCTTCCCACAATTGCGTCCGGCGATGGCAGGCGGCATGTTATTAGCGGCGATGTATGCGCTCAGTGATTTCGGGGCGGTGGCGATTATGCGCTACAATGCCTTCACTCGCGCCATTTATGAGGCACAACGCGGTTTTCGTGCGGAACGGGCGGCACTACTGGCACTGGCACTGGTCGTTTTTACACTGCTTTTGCTGGCTATCGAGTGGCGTAGTAATAGTGGCAAAGCTAATTATCGTATCGGTATTGGAGCAAGTCGCAAGGCAAAAACAGTCAAACTCGGTATTTGGAAAATTCCAGCCGTCATTTTCTGCTTTTTGATTGTCCTAATCAGTGTTTTTCTTCCTGTTAGCGTGATGGCATACTGGACATTTTCTGGTATTGGGCAAGCGAGTCCGATAGACCTCAATATGCCACAATTGGTCGTCAATACAACGAGTGTCAGTGCGTTAACAGCTTTCGTAGCGGCTATTGTCGCCATGCCCTTAGCCTTACTCGCTGTTCGTAACAAATCACGCTTCAACAATACCCTCGTAAGCCTCGCTTATACGGGCAATGTCTTACCCGGTATCGTGATTGCACTCGCATTGGTTTATTTTGCAGCACGCTATACCACATCCATCTACCAAACTGTTCCCCTGCTAATTTTAGGCTATGCGACTCGTTTCTTACCGTTTAGCATTGGGGCAACTCGTAGCGCATTGACTCAGGTTAACCCCAAATTGGAAGAAGTCGCACATTCATTAGGTTTATCAAGATGGCAAGTTATCTGGCGCGTGACCATTCCATTGGCAAAAACGGGTATTCTAGGAGGCGCAGCACTCATTTTCTTGGGTGTGATGAAAGAATTGCCAACGACTCTCATTTTGCGTCCAATTGGCTTTGAAACGTTTTCGACGCGCATCTGGTCGTTTTACAATGAGGCTTTTTTGCCGCAGATTGGCTTGCCGGGATTCATGCTGATGGGTGTTTCCGCTTTGGGCTTGATTCTGATATTATGGCACGATAAGCAAACAACGTCTTAACGTAAAAAACACGCTGTAGGGGCGTATGGCAATACGTCCACTGACACGGTACATATTGGATGGGGCATGGCAATCGCATTACAGGTCGATAGCATCACGAAGTCGTTTGATGATACATCCGTTGTAAAAAATATCTCGTTTGCAATAGAAACAGGCGAGTTTCTCACACTCTTGGGGCCGAGCGGCTGCGGCAAAACAACGACACTGCGCCTAATCGCCGGTTTTGAGCAACCCGATAGCGGCTCTATTTGTATCAATGGGCAGATTGTCGCTAATCAAAACGACTTTATCCCTGCCGAAAAACGAAAAGTGGGCATGGTATTCCAAGACTATGCCCTTTTCCCACATTTGAGCGTTATCGACAACATCGCATTTGGACTGAATGGTCAGCGCAAAGAGAAACAGAAACGCGCCGATGCCATGCTTGAATTGGTCGGATTGTCAGATTTTGGCGATAGAATGCCCTATGAACTTTCTGGTGGACAACAGCAACGTGTCGCTTTAGCCCGTGCCTTAGCGCCACAACCCGATATCGTGCTGTTAGATGAACCATTCAGCAATCTTGACGCTGCCTTGAGAACAGAGGTACGCGGCGAAGTGCGTTCGATTTTGCGCGAGGCTGGCACAAGCACTATTTTTGTCACCCATGACCAAGAAGAGGCGCTTAGTTTATCCGACAAAGTGGCCGTGATTTTTGAAGGTAAACTGCATCAAATCGGAACACCTTCTGAATTGTATACCCGACCTGTCAATCAATCAGTGGCTTCGTTTATTGGCGAGGCGAATATTCTGCCAGCAACAGCCTATGGGTCACAGGCAGAAAGCGCACTCGGTACACATCGGCTGCTATCCCCCAAAGAGGGTGCAGTGGAAATTCTAATTCGCCCTGACATGCTCCATTTGCAGCCTACAGATGAGGGCAAACCTGCTGTAATTCTATGGCGCGAATATTATGGGCATCATCAGCGTATTGGATTACAACTAGAAGATGGCACACAGCTTATTGCCCGTGTTGATACGCAAATCATGTACAATGTGGGACAAAATATCCGTGTCAGTGTTTATGCGCCTTTATTAGCCTTTGACTGAATCGAGTGAATTATGACTGACCGTTTACCCATTGCAATTGTTATTCCGCATGGTGGCTTAACTATCCCGTCGGAATTGACAGAGCGTATTGCATTGACCGAAGAGCAGATTTTCAATGAGGCAGATGTCTATACTGACCTGATTTATGAGTATCGTGACTATGTATTGCACTGGCATTCATTCCTCTATTCACGCGCCATCATTGATGTCAATCGCCCATCCGATGATAAGCTGCATTTTCGCTCTGGAGATGGTGCGGTTAAGCGCATCACAAGTTATGGCGCAACAGTCTTTGCCCCGGATAAAGAACCGGATGCTGAACTTGAGCGAGAACTCATCGAAAAATATTGGCAAACATGGCATGACCAACTAGCGAAAATTGCAGCCGATGACCAAGTTAAACTCGTGCTAGATTGTCATTCGATGGCAGCATTGGGTCCATCGAATTATGGCGACCCGTCGCAAGTTAGACCGCGTGTCACAGCCAGCAATATAGGCGATGCCGAAGGAAACCCGCGTTCTGATAAAATGCAAATTACAGCCTCACCGCAACTCACGCGCCTTGCAGCCGAAAAATTGGGTGAAGCACTCGCTGATATTCCTGAACTTGCGCCGACTGCGGAATATGGCATCAATGCGCCGTTTTGGGGTGGTTGGAATATTCACTTGCATGGTGGCAAAGTCCAACCGTGGCTCATGATTGAAGTCAGTCGTGCCATGTACATCGGCGAACAAACAGGGGATAGTCCCGTTGTGCTGCCAGATGAAACTCGCATTGCTTTACTGCGCGAACGTATCTGGCAAGCTATAGAAGCGATTGTTGCGACATTGTAATTATGCCGGAATATCCTCCAGACAGGTTAGCCAATAATGGACATCAAACATGTATCACTCTGCGCCTCTGATTCTTCGTTTCTCTGCGTTGCGCTTTTTCTTGAAAAGTGAATAAATATGTGGCTTAGTTGCGGTGTTTATCGTCCCACCTCGTTGGTTTCTAAACCTTGATGTAAAGGTAAACGTATTGTGAAGGAACTGCCTTTCCCAACGGTACTATCGACCTCAATGATACCGCCATGTGCCTTGACAATCTCCTGAGAAATGCTCAAGCCTAGTCCTGCGCCTTTGTTATCTTCGCTGATGCGGAAGAAAGGCTGAAACAATTGCGGCAATGCCTCTTGAGAAATGCCTGCTCCATTGTCAATGACCTGAATCACAACGTTATTTTCATCCATAACTGCTCTCACCTGAATTATACCCTCAGTAGAAGTATAACTGAGCGCATTTTTGAGCAAATTAATCATGACTTGTGACAGGCGATAGGGGTCAACCTGCAAATGAAGCGGCTCAGATGGTAAATCTATCTTTATCGTGATTTGCCGCCGTTCGGCTTCTGGCTCTTGATAGGCGACAACTTGTGTCAGTAAATCTTGTAAGACGACATCTTCCGGATTAATGACAATTATGCCACGTTCAAAGCGCGATATATCGAACATATCTTCCACTAGCTTTTGCATGAGGCTGGCGACAGATTCGGCAATGTTGATATGTTCCATGAACTGTTCCGGACGGCGCTTCATCAAAAAGAGGCGTGTCTTGATATTGGCAATCGGAGTTCGCAGTTCATGAGACGCACTCGCAATGAAACGCGCTTTCTGCTCTGCTAATTCTTTTTCTTGACTAATATCGCGCAGTACAGTGACAATACCTTGCCGTTTGCCTGTGCTATCACGGGCATCACTGCGAATGATGGCGGCATCAAATGTGCGACCATCTTTGCGCTTAAATGTCGCTTCGCCTTCCCAATAGCCCTGATGAAGCAGCCGTTTTTCGATACGCTGGAACAAGGCTTCGCGTTCTTCCGCATCGGATGTATTCAGTTCATCCAAAGCATGACCTTGAATCCAATCATCGCGTGTATAGCCGGTCATGTCGGTCAGGGCATCATTCGTATATTCCGGCGGATTGGACAAACTTTCAACCTGATACATGACCCCATCACGCATGGCATTGAGAATGGCATGTAACTGGGCGCGTTCACTGGCTAATTCGGCTGTTTGTTCATTAACCCGTTGTTGAAGTGTCAGCGAATCACTTAGTATCGCATCCACCAGACGGGCATTACGAATGGCTGTGCCGGCTTGTTGGGCAAAAGCGAAAAGCCATTGGGCATGTTGTTCTGTGAAGGCGTTGATATGTTTGCTATCAAGATTCAGGAAACCTTCAACTTGCTTGTCTAATATAATCGGAACAGTAATATTGCTACGAACCCAACCAGAACTCCTTGTCTTAGACCATTTGGGCGATAATGACGTATCTTCTATAATGTTGGGTATACCTGTTTGTATAATTGCTTGTAAGTTAGCCCAGTGCGTAATATCGAGACAGTGATTGTCGATACTGTCATGACCTTTTTGTCGCACAACTCGCACCATATTAGGTGCTTCTAGCAGGAAGATGCTTGCCGCATCGTGTGGGACAACACCCGACATTGTTTCTAGCAATGTATCGAGAACAGAATCGCGGTCAAGTGTTTCGTTGATAGCCGTGACACCATCTCGCAGAGCCTCTGCCAGAATCCTCTGCGCCCGTTCAGCGTCTTCGGCACGTTTGCGTTCGTTTATTTCTTGCTCTAGTGCCTGATTAGTGAGTGTCAACGCGGCAGTGCGTTCTTTGACTCGTGCTTCCAATTCTGCGCTGTATTGTTGTAATGTTTCCTCAGATTTTTGCTGTGCTTGCTTGAGTTCTGTAATATCGCGGTTGATAGCAATCAGACCGATAATATCGCCGTCGGCATCTTTAAGTGGTACTTTTGTGACCAATAGGCTGCGTATATCTCCTGCTAAGGTTGTAAAACTATCTTCTTCATTGAAAATGATTTCGTCATTCTGAATCACCCTCAACTCACGCTCAAGAAGACGCTGAGATATAATGGCATCAGGATGTAGGTCGCGGACTGTTTTTGTCTCAAATTCATCAGAAATAGGCAAGTCGGTGATGAGATTGATGACTTTTTTTGCCTCCTGATTCAGCAGCAAAATACGACCTTTTGTATCTTTAACCGTCACAGAATCGGGGATGTTATCAAGCAGTGTATGAAGGAGGCTTTGCTCGTCGCGCAATCTATCTTCAGCTTCTTGGCGTTGGATGATTTGTTGACGCAAGGCGCGGTTGGCGTTCGATAGTGCCAGCGTGCGTTGTTGTACACTTTTATCTAATTTAGCGGCATTTTGTTGAAGCCTCTCAAATAAGCGAGCATTTTTGATAGCAATTGCGGCTTGATTAGCGAATGCTTGTAGATGTTCACCGTGCTTGTCCGAAAAGGTGTCCACTTTATCACTATCTAAGTTGATGAAGCCCATTACATCACCATCCACCACAATCGGGGCTGTGATAATGGAACGCACGAAATCTGATGTTTGTGTATGGACCCACCCAAATTGACTGTTATGCGTATCTCCTATGACCAGTACATGCTGTTGATTCTTGACCCATTGTAAATTAGGGGCATCATTAAGGTTGAGCTGCATCTCATTGAGTATGGCAGCGGTATAGCCGGCTTCTTCATATCCATAATGGCGGACAATCTTTGCCATGCCATTTTTGAGCAGCATGATATTGGCACTATTGATGTGCGGGACAATGTGCGAACAGTGTTCTATCACAATATCCAAAATTTCATCCAGATTTATCGTGTTATTGAAGGCTGCTGCCGTGTCGCGCATAGCCTCAGCTAACATACGCTGCTCTTGCTCGGCTTCTAAGGCACGTTTACGCGCTGTGATATCACGGATAAAGCATAGAATCGCCGGTTTATCATGATATTGGATGATGCGGCTACTGGTTTCTACGGCGATACCGCGACCATCATTATGTTGGTAGGTGGCAGAAACGACAAAATGATGACTGCTTGTTGTGGCATTGTTTTGTGATGACTCGTTGAGGTTTTGTGCGACCTCAATTTCGCTAATATTCATTGTCAGTATGTCATCACGCTTGTAATCCAGCATCTCGCAAATATGCGGATTGGCTTCAACAATTTGCCCATCCGGTAGCGAGATAATCAAGATACCTTCCGTTGCCATCTCAAATAAATTACGATAACGTTGCTCCGATTCACGTAAGTCTGCCTCAGCCCGCTTGTTATGGGTGATAGCGTGCGATACCCAGACCACACAGGACTCATCTAAAGGAGAAACAGATGCGCTAAACCAATATTGCTGATTATTGACCGACAAATCATATTCTATTCGTGCCACGTCACCCGATTCTAGGACTTGCCTAATTTTCTGGACGATTGAAGAGGCTTTTTCGTGCGGGAAAAATTCAAACATGCTTTTTGTAACGAGTTCTTCCGTCGAAAATAACATGGCTTTATTATCAGGTGTGACCACTTGTCGAACATAGCCATCCTTATCAATGACGAGTACCACATCAGTCATGGCACTTAGAACAGATTCCATTTGCTGCTGAGATTGGTAGATTAGGATTTCTGCCTGTTTGAGTTCTGTGACATCCCGAAGCACGACAATATTATAGGGTTTTTGCTGATTATTTTTTATGCGATTAACATCCAATAGCGTGTCAATTGTGCGCCCATCTTTTAAGCGCATCTGCAACGCTACATCTCGGATACTGCCTTTTTCACGAAAATCGCTAACGATTTTGTCGCCCTCGTCATGTGAAACTTCGGCAAAATTAAACAATCGTTGTCCGATTACTTCTTCCCGTTCATATCCCATCACTTCTAGCCAGTGCTTGTTCACATACTGAATATGGCGAGTTTTATCCAGCGATTGAATCATGACAGGGATATTGTCAAAGACGGCTAGGGTATCACGCAGAAGACAATGAACCCGTTGTTGCAGCAGGCGAGGATGAATGGGCTTTGTCAGACAATCAGTTGCTCCAATTGTGAATGCCTCATCGACCTCATGATGCTCACACAATAGCAAGGTTGGAATCTGCACATGAGGCTGTAATTCATGATAGGCGTGCAATTTATCGACAATGATAAGTTGCGGATAGTGTTGTTGAATCAGTGTTTTTGCACTGTCGATATCCGTAGCTGTCAGAATCGGATACCCCTCATGCGACAGGTTTTGTTGCATGGATAGGTTATCTTGTGTGTAGATAAGAATAGGTGATAACGATGTTTGAATGGTCATAAACGTGACACACCCTATGGATATGTGTTTGCGTCAATTACTCAGGATATTAGCGCATATTTTGATTCATAAACATCATATAACAAAAAATGCCCCTATGAGTCACAAGAGCGTGTTTGTTTTTCGTTAGATTATGTTGAATTACCATGTTTGCGACAGTCTTTCATGACAGGCAAAATAGGTTCTGGTGCATCAGTTATGCTTAATTCACTGTGCAATATGTAAAAATTTATCCGACATGCGGTACAATAGGGTTATCGTCTGTGGGTGTTAATATTGAGGATGTTGTCATGCGTGGCTTTTTGATTGTTACACTCTCTATGGTGGGTATTATTTTGCTCATCTTACTTTGGGTTTGGAACTTTGTCTTTAGACGGTCAATGCGAAAAATGATTTTTATCATGATGGGTATTATGCAAAATCGCGGTGCGATAGTTGACCCGGATGCGGATATTATGCCTTTGTAACTGCTCAGGGGTATTGTAACGGAAATTGAGAAAAGATGGTACAATCTGAAACATGAATGAGATACGCGAGCAATTGAGACAACTGAATAAAGAACAACTGATTGACATCATCTTGGAGATGCGTGGGCAGATTG
>JAUZRW010000051.1 GCA_030950085.1 Anaerolineae bacterium | reverse complement strand
CAGCGCGACTGCCCGATTATAAACACGAGTTTGGGTAAAAATACGCCGATGGGCTTCTAATATCTCAAATAGATGCTTGAGAAGTTCTTCGTTTTGAGGGATAGTTGACATTAGAGTTAGACTTTCTAATCGCTGTTATTTACTAACTCAGCTTTTTAACGAGAGTCTTCTCTTTTTGCAAATACAGCCAAAGTCTAGAGGGACGGCTACATGCCGTCCCGTTGTAATTCTCAGGTCGCATTATGCAAGATACTAATCTTTCAAGACAGCAATCGCCTCAATTTCAATCATCACATCTAGCGGCAAGCGAGCCACCTCAACAGCCGAGCGTGCCGGTGGGTTTTCAGTGAAAAACTCTGCATAGACCTCATTCATACGGGCAAAATCATCCATATCTTTGAGAAATACCGTCGTCTTCACCACATGAGCGAGGGTTGAACCTGCCGCTTCAACAACCCCTTTTACATTTTCGAGGGCTTGACGTGCCTGTGCTTGAATATCGCCCTCAACGATAGTCTTCGTTCCCGGAATAAGTGGAATTTGACCAGCCGTATAGACAAAGCCATTAACGATAGTCGCTTGTGAGTAGGGACCAACAGCACCGGGCGCTTTATCAGTTTCTACTATTTTCTTTCCCATAATAATCCTTTATTGTATAGATAATTCAAGTAGCTATCATTATACTTGATTTATAGGGTGCTTGAATTAGACCAACATTGCCATTTTTCCGATGCTATTTTAACATTTTCTATGTAGTAACTTCATAATAATGATGATACAGGAGATTCTCTGATGCCGGACGGAGTATACGATAATTCACAGACTGGCAATTTCCCAAAAGCGGAACTAGAACCTCGCCTAAAAGCGGAATGTAATCGCCGCAAAATGAAGCCAGAAATTGCGGAAGATGCTGCATCCAAGACGGGCATGATGCCGATTTATCGAGAACCTGTCGATGAGAGTGCTGTCGGGGATGAAGACCAACCTGCCGAATAGCGTGTCTGCGAAGTCACATTGTTGGATATAGAGGACACGATGAAACGTAAGACCCTGTACATACTTTTGCTGCCAGCAATACTCTTCATACTTGACTTACTTCCGATTGCTGCTCAAACTGAGTTGGATGCAACCTTTGTTGCTGAAGATAGTACCTTTAAGATTAATTATCCGTCATCGTGGCGTGGCGACGCTAGTGACCCTGCATTTGTCACCTTATCGGGCTTCGCAAGTGGCTATCAAATGTCGATTACCGCGTTTTCGACTCAACTGGTTATTTCATACGCAGTAGGGGCATCATCAGCCTTTGATGTCGCGCAAAACCTCGCGGCTGAACCCAATATTGAAGCGGATGCTGCGCCCTTACTCATTGGTCGGCGCGATGCAGCCGTCGCCTCGATTACGATTGATAATTTAGATGGCGTTGTCTTTGTTATCGAAATGGAAAATGGCACGTATGGCATGGTGATTGTTGTCGGTTCCAAGTCGGCGTTGGAGGTCAATCGAGAATTAGTATTGAAGATGATAGAATCTTATGATGCGCCCAATTTCATTATTCGCGGTGCCGAACTGACGAATTATGCGGACGATTGGGAGGCGGCGATTGCGGAATTGCAAGATTTAGGACTCGTTGCACAAGAAGGGGGGAGTCTCGTATTTGAAGAAGATAGAGCGTTCTTTAATGGGCAAGGCTTTGTTTTTACCCCACTTGGACGACGTGCGCCCCATACTGATATCGTGATGGCGGCAGAAATTGAATTTACAAGCGACAGTGCGAGTGAGTATGAAGATTGTTCATTACTCGCACGGGTTGTCGGGGGCAGTAGCGAGACAGTTTCGACTTATTTGCAGGTGGGCTTGGATAATTCAAGCGATATTTTTTATTACGATTCCGAAGGCACAGAAGAGACAACCATTTATCAACGCTTACCCTTGCGTCTTGATTTGTCTGTAGCCCATCATCTGTTATTCATTGTGGCAGATGAATTTTTAACCGTCTATATTGATGGGGAACGGGTCTTTGACCAAGTAGAAATCAATGTCGAAAGAGAGGGAACATATGGCATTGCCCTCTTAGGACGCGATTCTGATTCGCGGTGCGAAGGGCGCAATATTTGGGTTTACGAATTTACCTCAGAGCGCCTTGAGGCTTGTATCGCCAGTGCCAATGGCACTATCAACAAGCGAACGGGACCCGGTACCAATTTTAATCGCTCCGGTACATTAGAGGCTGACGACATGCTGGCAGTGATTGGACAAACGGTTGCTGTCGATGATTTTCGGTGGTGGCAATTAGAAGATGAATCTTGGGTGCGCGAAGATGTCATCATAATTACGGGCGATTGTAGCAATATCCCAGAAATAGAGTAACGATAATCAGAGACACTCCTAAAAGCCCCTTTCGGGGTTTCCATCGCGCCTCACACAAAATAATATGGTGAGATAGTGTTTATAAAATGTAGAATCTGGAAAGTAATTGGAAATAAAATCTCAGTAGGGGCATAGCGTGCTATGCCTCTACGACGGAATTCTAAAAACTTATCGGATTCCACAAAAAGTAATGTCTGGAAAGAACTTCAAAAAAAGATGAACCGCCAAAGCGCCAAGATTTCTATTCAAAATAATGCTCTGCATCTCTGATTCTCTGTGCCTCTGCGTTATGCATTTTGTAAAAATAGACCGAAGGTTACTTCCGTACACAGAATCACTATCATTTACAACGAAACGCCTAACCTACCGCGTGTAATCTGGAAATTGACATTGGCATACTTATTTTGTTGCGGCGTATATTGGCGCGATAAGACAGCGATTAACATCTCACGCAAGCGCACCGACCATGACTCGGCATCTGAGAGCATATCAAAATCTGATGCTAAACTTCTATCAGCCGCCACTTGCAAAACCGGAATCATAGGGTGACTCGCTAATGGCAAACCATCCGTTAATGCCAACATCACTTCGACACCTGCCGCCCCTAGTCCCGTGAGGGTTTCGCCCCAATGTTCAGTCGGCATATCCATCATATGCAGACCACTTGTCAGAGCTTGTTGGGCATAAGCAAGCGATGACTCCCACTCAGAGCCTAATTCTGGTAGAAAATCACTGTGCTGTATCAGATTATCGTTTTCGGGGATAACCACTGTGCCGCCTGCGCTGACAATCTGCCGTGTGAGTTGTGTCAACTCGTGCGCTAAATTTGTGTCGATAGCACTGCGAGTCAACAATCCGACACGCACAGCCTCAAGTCCAACAATTTTTTGTGGCAATGACTCAGCCTGTGTGACCTGATGATGAAACCAGTTTTCCATCTTGTGCAGCACCGCCTGAATACCACCATCCATTTGCACACTTGCCCAACCAAACGGCGCAATATCCACATCTGCTTTTGCCATCAATTGGCGCATATAGCCATTGTGGGTTTTCTCGCAACCATGCTCTAGCAGTACACAAAAACGTACCAGAGGGTGTGTCAGATAGCCGAGTATCGTCGCTTCAAATTCACGTTCAGTCGATACACCACAGCCTTCTGTATGTACCAGTGTGACAAAGCGCGAAATGCCTTTATCGCGCCCTAACTCTTGTGTATTGAGATGCTCGGTTGCCATGCGTGCAATGTGTCCGCTACAGAGACTTGTCGGCAAAATTAAAGCAATTTGGTCAGAGGCGATACCGTTCTTTGTTTGATAGGCTTCAAACGAGATATCTGGTATGTCTGTTTTTTCGATAGATAGAGGGTGTCCACTGCGTTCGACCTGCTTGATGCTGCTGACGATATTTTCCGTCTGTTGCCAATTGCGCCAAATTTGTACTTGGGCATGATGCGCTTTTTCGCCAGCAGATTTTTGCCCCGATGCAATATTGACTGTCAGGTCAAGGGTTTGTGCGCCGACTTCATCTATTGGTGTGCCGTCAAGATAGACTCCAGCATTAACATCCATATCGTCAGCAAGCAATTCGTAACGGCGTGTGGTAGTCACAATTTTAATCGTCGGCACAAAGGGGAAATTGGTAATTGAGCCGTTGCCTGTCACGAAATAAATCATATTGCAGCCGGCAGCCACTTGTCCGGCGATGCTCTCTAAATCATTGCCGGGACTATCCATGAAATAATAGCCAGCGTCGGTCATCGCTTCACCATAATCAATGACTGCATCTAGGCGCACATCGGGATGCCGTTTTGCCGCCGCGCCCAGTGATTTTAGGTAGATATTATAGAGACCACGATATTTATTGCCGCCTGATGGATTACCTTCTGCGGAGTGTCCATGTCGTTCTGTGCGTTCCACAAAACGCGCCACCGTTCGCAAGAATTTTTGCGATGTTTCAATATCTTTCACTTTATCGAGAATATAAGACTCGGCTCCAATCAGTTCATCGGTTTCGGCAAGGTTAGCCGAGCCACCATAGCGGATAAGCTCGTGGGCGACCCATGCCGCAAGCGGATTACCACTCACACCAGAGAAGGCATCCGAGCCGCCACATTGCAATGCAATCTTAAGTTCGCTCAAGGGTTGTTCTGTACGCTGCATGGTATTCACTATCGGCAACCATGCGTTAACTTTTTCAGTTGCGGCTTCCATACTCGCCTTGAATGACTTTGATAGTGACATGAAGTGATGCGGCACGTCATCTATCGGATACTTGTTTTCTGCAATATAGGCTTGTACTGCCTCGTTATTGATAGCCTCTGTCCCATAATCAACAGCCAAGACTGCCGCCACATTAGGATGCACCATAAATCCGGCAAGGGTTCGCAGCAACATATCTCGATTATTGGGATTAGGATGTTCGCCTTCGGTATGGGCAACAGCGACGATTCCGTCAATATGAGGGTAATCTGCTAACCGTGTTTTGAAATACGTTTCTAGTGTGCGGACAAAGCCAGCCGTTAGTGAGGATGTGCCAAGTAAGACAATCATATTGCGCGTCCCGACACCGCGCTTGCCAGACCGTTGATAGCCCATGAATGTCCGCATGGTGTCATAGCGTGCTACTTGTTCAGCCGCTACGAAAGTATCTGTGTCAAAGACAAAGGGTGCTATCGTATCGGTGAAGTTGGCTTCTGTGGGCAGTTCAAAATCAATCGAACGTCGCCCTAATTCAGTAATTACGCCTTGATTCACCAGATACTCACCTTGCTGAATATCTTTTATTGCCTTGCCAAAGGGCAATCCCCAAGACATGATATCATCACCCGCCATAATCGGTTCAATAGCGAAACGGTGTCCTTCTAAAATGGCGTGCGAAATCTCAAATGTCGTTTGACCGTATTGAATCACTGTGCCGATGTTAAGGGTTTGTGTGGCAATGGCAGCATTATCTCCCTCAACAGGAAGCCGCCCGATAGTGTCTAATGCAATCGTCATAACCTGCTACTCTTTGAAACCTAAATATGCGAAACTGATTGTTGATGATAGTGTAACGCGAATAGCTTTATCCGCACTATAACCGCCCGATAATTCTAGGGCGATTGTACCAAATCCAATAAGACTGTTTTTAACGATGACAGGTAACACTTCACCTATTACATGACCAAAAAAGTTTTTATGTAGGGGCGACAGCGTGCTGCGCCCAATCTTCAAGAATTAAATTGGTCATGTACTATTACATGACCAAAAAAGTTTTTATGTAGGGGCGCAAGGCATTGCGCCCAAAAAACACATCATCTAATTTTCAAAGATTAAATTGGTCATGTACTATCTATGATATCAGGATAATTTGAACCACAAAGCCACAAAGAACACAAAGCGTTAAGTTCAAAAAATCCCTCTGAGCCTCTATGTCTCTGCGTTATGCTTTTTCTTGGCGTTTTGGCGATTTATAGTTAAACAATCAAGATGAATCAATACGGTATTTTTTGCTATTTGGCGTTATCCTATAGAATAAAGGCTCACTGCTTATCATCGAGAGAAAGTTTTATGAAACACATCTTCATTTCCTACTCGCCCAAAGACAGTCGCCATATGGCAAATATGCAAGACCAATTACTGCGAATCGGTTATAAACCGTGGATTGACCCCAATCCACGTCCCGGTCAAGATTGGCGCTTTGATATTGATGATGCGATTCGGGCTTCGGATGCCCTGATTGTCATTGTGACACCGGCATCCGTCGATTCTACTTTTGTGACGTATGAGTGGGCTTTGGCATTAGGGTTTGGTATTGCGGTTATTCCAGTCAAATTCGCACCGGGGAAAATGCACCCACGCCTCAATACATTAGAACAATTCGATGTCAATAGCTTCACGACTCGCGGTCACTTCTGGGATTACTTCGGACGGGAATTGCCGCGCTTGCTAGAGATTGCCCCTGTTCCACAAGCACAAATCAAGCGCCCTGACCCAACCCATACAGCGTCCGTTGAAGAAGCAGAACCCAATAATCCACCACAAGCTGCTTATACGCGAACTGTCATGCCAACGGAATCCGGTTTTTATATTGTGGTACGACGGGGACCGCAACTCAATAAAATGTACAAATTAGTAGGCGATACCCTCAGTCTTGGACGCGATGCCACGAATGATATTTCGATTGAAGACCCCGAAGTCAGTCGCTATCATTTGCGTCTAAAATGGCAAGGTGACGGTTATACTGTCGAAGATTTAGGCAGTACAAACGGCACACGCATCAATAGTGGCGCACGCATACAAAGTACAGTCAAGTTGCAGCCCGGTCAGGCATTGATGCTAGGGGATGCGATTATTCTCTCGTATGAGGCTGTTAGTGGCTAAGTGCAACTCAAATTCAGTAAATCACAGATTCGCAGCTTATCATTATTTGGGGGTCACAGCGGACGTGATATATCACGTCCCTACAGATTAGAAAAGGTCATTTGTAGGGACAGCATACTTGCTGTCCGCCGAAAAATACCAAATTGTGGTTCACTGAAATTACATTAGGAGGCTCACTAATGACAGATATTGACCTGCGCCGTGCCACACTGAATGATGTAGCCGCGTTAGCAGAAATGAATCGACAACTCATCTTAGACGAAGGCAGCAAGAATAATATGACTCTCGCTGAGTTGGCAGAACGGATGCGTGCTTGGCTGACTGCTAACCGCGAGGCTGTTGTTGTTGAGCGTGCGGGTGAGATGATTGGTTACTTACTGTATCGGGAGCATCAAGAAAGCTATTATCCCAGCCAAGCTAGTATTTATGTGCGGCAGTTTTTTATTCAACCGAGTTATCGGCGACGTGGTATCGGTCAGAGTGTCTTTGAGCAAATTGTGGCTGAATTTTTCCCCAAAGGCAGTGCTATTATGCTTGATGTGCTAGAAAGTAACTCCGAAGGTAAGGCATTTTGGCTCAAACTGGGATTTTCGATTTACCATACGACATTGCGCCGCGAGAGCGACTAGAGACTCGCTTGATAATTGCTTAGGAGAGATGCCTATGCGACGTTGCTTCGCATTATTAATCACAAGCATGATTGTGCTGATGGGGCAAGTTTCGGCACAAGATAATAGTTGGTCGGCATGGTTTTATGATTCTGATGCTGGGCGAGCATGGCAAGTCGATAATAATGGCATTGTCCTTCATGATGTACAATTACGCGCACTCGCTATTTATGCCCCGAATAGCTTTGCATTTTCACGCGGATTAGCAGTTTCCCATGATGGAACGCGCCTTGCGTATAGCATCACCGGACAAGATGCAGTCGGCTCATCCATGACAACTTTTACAGTCTATGATGTGCCAACAGGAAGAGTGCTTATCACTTATGAACCGCCGATGACTCCTACCGCAGACGCATTGAGTCTGGCGCGTCAGGCAAATTTATTTAACCTCACAGGAGGAGCAGTCGCGTATAGTTATGCGGCTGGCGAAACGGCTGAAACACAGGTCTGGCAGATTGTCGTTATTGACCTTCTGACAGGGACAACCCTTGCTGAACTTAGCAATACCCATTCGGCACTACAAGCACAAAATCTTGATACTACAATTGCGCCTTTCGTTGTACCCCAAATTTACTATTATGAAGGCGCGACTGTGAATTTTGCCTTAGTCGCATTCGGGAATATGGCTGTCAATCAGCAATTTGCGAACTTTGCTTGGGATGCCATTACGGGGCGTGTCGTGCAAACCAATCAATTTTCGACATTCGGCGGCGACTATTTACCGCGTATTGGTGAGAGTGTGATTCCGATTGTGGATGAGCGCATCGCCTACGATGCCGTTTATGCACCTTATGCCAATGCCTTGCACGTTTATCGCCCTGATGTTGGCGCACGTTCGCCATTTTTTGGCAGTGCAACGCTGGACTTATTACGGGCTGATTTTGTCGAAAATGGAAATCGGCTCATCGTACAAGCACAATCATTAGCCGATGCCTCTTTTGTTTGGTTGCTTGTTGACCGTTTGGGTGTTTCACGGGTGATACCGACTATCAATGCTATCGAGAACGAAATCATCGGTACAAGGAATGGCTTTGTCTATATTTTGACAGGCACGCCGCCAATTGCCATTTTGACCGATACCACAACAGCACAAAATGACCAAACGCCATTATGGGTTGCCCCGACAGATGCACATGTTGTTCCGGTGTGGTCAACTGCTCCAGACCGCGAAACAGCGCGGAGTCCATGGGTGCAACTCGCGCCACCTGTATTTACAGCACAGATTATTATCGTACCAGATAGCAGTAGTGGTGTGACAGCCAGCGAGGTTTCTACGACAAGCCCGTCAGGGCGCGGTATCTTGACTGTGAATGGCGTTGCGATTATCTCGACCACCGAAGGCGACAGACTCAATATGCGGAATCAGCCGCGACTGTCTGCTACGATTGCTGCCCGTCTCGATAATGGAACACAAGTAGTTTTGCTTGATGGTCCCGTCGCCGGTGATGGCTTTACATGGTGGCAAGTACGCCTCAACACGGGTCTCACAGGTTGGGTCGTTGAAAGTGCCGATGGTGTCCGCACATTAATTCCAGCCGGATAATCAAAAATCCACATCATTTTAACTGATATGCAAGGGCGAGTCTTTGCCATTACAAATCAAATTTTTACCCTAACAACCGTTGCAATTGGCCTATATTTGACTATGCAAATTGCAACAGTGACTGTGACAATGACACCACGAATCATTCGTATCGTTATGCACATCATCGCTGGAGGACTTGCCATTTATCTGTTGACGACTCGCACACAGAAATCCGCGTAACGATTATCTATGGGTCGTGCTGAATCATCCTTAGCTATAGAGCCAATTTGAACCGACGGGGGAGGGTTTGAAACCTTCCCCTACGCATGATAATTGGGTTCAGTGCATAACGTCAGTTACTCAGATTCATTTAGGGAATCACGCGCTCATTGAGCATATCGTTGACTGCTTTAACGAGACGGCGCAATTCATCTTCAATATCTTCGGTAATACCCTCTAATACCAGTGCCTCACGGAATAAATCACGCGATTCACGCAGCAGTTTTCCGCCTTGGCGCAGTTTCCGTAAGCCTTTGTGCATATTATCACGGGCTTGGCGGCTGGCAGGGCTGGTATAGGTATCCGGAAAATCACGCCCTAATTGTGCGGCAACTTTTTGCAATTGGCGTGTAAAGTCGATGGTCGTTTCAATTTGCTGTGCTGCCCCACGATTGAGGAAGTCTTGTAATGCCGGACTCAGACTAGGTTCCATGAGAAAATCGAGTTCGGTAATATCCATATAGCGTTGATTCACCACATCGAGTCCCCCTGCTAGTGGACGCAAAGCTGTTTTTTGGGGCGACATGCCTGTAAAAATGGGGTAGAGAATACCGACACACATATTATGCAAGTCTTTGATGTATTCTTGGCGATTGTTTGTGTCGCTATGGAGTTGTTTGCTACTATTAAAATCTATCACTTGTAGCTTGACTCCATCCCAATAGACATGTTCTAACTTATGGTCAAGGTAGGCGATATTTTTGCTATGCGCCATTGCCAATACATTGGCGAATTGCAGTGCCAGTGTGATGCCTTCTTCTGTGGGCAAGCGCCGTCGTGAACCGGGTTGTGTGGGTTTCATCAAATAGAACAGATTCTCACTACGCGGCAAATAATCCATCGTGATATAAGGTCGCCAGCCGCGTTGGGCAAAGGTCGTCATACTGCCAGTGAAGCTGGCAATATCTGTGCCATAAGAAGCGATTTCACCATCGGCAGGGGCTTCGGCAATGGTCGATACATAACCACAATCCCTCAGATTAACCACATGAGGACTCGCTTGCATCGCTTGTAGAATTTCCACCTCATTACCAAAAGCACGGAATTCCCAACGGGCATCGCCATCCGTACCAATATGTTCTGGGCGCATCACCTTAAACGCCACAGTTTGCCCGTTTTGCTGGTCTCTAGCGGCTAAGACTCGCGCATAATGCCCTAGTGCAAAGGTATCTATATAACTTTCGATGTGGTAAAGGTCAGATAACTGCGTCATAAATACTTTCCGATTGATTTGGATTTTCAGCAAATGGTCGAATGCCCCTTTCGGGCTTTCATTGCGTCTCATACAATATGGTCAAGTGAGAGCGAGTCTATAAGTTCACCAGAGCTACTTTGTTAAACAAGTGTTTGAAATGTGTAGGGGCGAAACCGGTGTGGATTGCATCGGGAGCGCACGCAAGCACTCCCCTACGTTAAGTGCAAAAGCGAAAAATACATCCTATTCGATTAGGTTGCCTCGTCATCATTGGTAAAATAGACCCTCATGATGCCATAAGTGACAGATTTTGTTTAGGGGAGACGCTTAGAAGTGTAAAAACTTGTAAAAATTTAGCCCAATATCACCCAGTATTACCACAGATTATCGCCCCAAAAGCCAATAAGCTATACTATACTATGGGTGTGTAGGAACGTTCCAGTTTTGCAACATAAGTTGCAATGAACGCCACCTTCAATAGAATAAAGATAAAACTTTTGAGGAGTCCGGCATGTATCGTCCGGGGCATGGTATCCGATTACGTAGCAGCGCCCGTAGTGATAGAGGGCGTGTGCGCCAAAATAATGAAGATAATATCCATCTCTGGCCGGATGACTATGATGTCTTAGCCGTTGTTGCTGATGGCATGGGCGGCGCTGTGGCGGGTGAAGAGGCGAGTCGTATCACGGTAGAAACTATCCAAGAAAAGCTCAAAGCGGGGGAATATCGTCAACCTGCGGATTATCGAGATTTCGATTCTCAGGCTTTAGGCGAGCTACTGCGCGAAACCGTTAAAAAAGCTAATCATAATATTATGGCGCGTGCGATTGCTTCACCGGAACTTAAGGGGATGGGAACAACCGTCACGCTGGCTTTTGCACGCGGTAATGAAGTCATTTTGGCGCATGTCGGCGATAGTCGCGCCTATTATGTGGATGGTGATACCCATGATATTGAGCAAATTACCACTGACCACAGCTTTGTACAGGCATTGGTTGATGCCGGACACCTTTTACCCGAAGATGCCAAAGGTCACCCGATGGAAAATGTCTTATATCGGGCGCTTGGTCAGCAAGATGATTTGGATGTAGACATTATCCCGGACTTCACTATCCATTCCGGAGACCGCCTCGTACTCTGTAGTGATGGTCTCACGCGCCACGTAG
Source organism: Anaerolineae bacterium (assembly GCA_030950085.1). GTDB lineage: Bacteria > Chloroflexota > Anaerolineae > Aggregatilineales > Phototrophicaceae > JAUZRW01. The sequence goes on along the minus strand of JAUZRW010000051.1, from coordinate 20,990 downwards.
AACCTGACGAAATTTCTGATATTTCCCTCGACAGTGATGACCCCAACGAAATCGGAGACAAACTCATCGCCCTTGCTAATTCGCGAGGTGGCAAAGACAATATTAGCGTGATTGTCATTATTGCTGAAGCCGATGAGACAGTACAAGTTGAGACGACAGATACCCTTGCAAGTCAACAATATAAAAAAGACAAAAAAGATGAAGTCCCGACTGTACCGATGAATCCCGACTTTCTAAAAATATCACAGATGGACAAAACGTTAGAATCAAGCGATAAACCGCCAGACAAGCCACTGTCTAGTGCTTATGGCGAGGGTAAAGATAATACGTTAGAACCTTCCGGTTAACATTGCGCTAGTCCTGTCAGACAGATTTGCAACATTACCCAAAATAAACGATAATGGTGGATAGATAATATTCGCCTTTTTTGCGTTGGATAATTAGCCATTTCTGTAATAAATGCGCTACAATACAAAATCATTCTTTAATGACAAGCCTGTGGGATGAGATTTCATGACCGAACGCCCAGAAAAAACCAGTGATTCACAAGCACAAGAGGGTTGGCACGCGCCTGACGCATCCAACCTTTGGCAAGCTCCGAAGCAAGTGCCAAAAGTAGTCTCACGCATGGTTGAAGCCCTGCCCAAAGAGATGTCGCAAGAGCCGACTAGCAGGGGTAGTTGGCATTTGCCGCGTCCCGAAGATACGGTCTTCAATCTCGGCGACAAAATAGAAGTCCAAGCAATCTCAGCAGCGAGTACAAGCTCTGCTATCTTGCGCCCCGAAGATTTAATCGCAGAAATTACGGGGCAGCGTATCGGTCAGGAACAAGCCACAGAAGCTGCTCGCCCCGAAGATTTTGAATTCGCCTACGAAGTTGACGCGGATGATAAAGATACCGTGCAGGCTGATGCCATCGAAGAAGATGCCACTATCATCGTTGATGAAAAAACAGGCATGAGCAATTTAGAGGCACTTGGCGCATTAGATGATGACGATGAAGCTATCTCGATGAGTGAGTTAGTCGCCTTAGCCAGCCTTGCAGACATGGATACTGGCGAAATCAACGCAGAATATATCAACGCAGAAGATTTATCGCCTGCTGAGAGGGTCTTGTTCAATAAAGCTGCCGAAGCTGCACAAGAATTGCCGTCTGAAATTGACGCGACACAAACATTAGGCGATACCAGCCAACAGACTCCCACACAAGCTGAAGTTGGTAAGAGTGCTGCTGAAATTGCCGCAGAAATGGCGCGACAGGTCTCACAGCCGGATTATGGCACAGGGTACAGTCAGCAAGCGCAACAAGCGCCGCCACAAGAACCTGCTCTTTCTCCACAAGAGGAAGAACTCGCTGCCAAATTCCGTGAAACACGGCGACAAGTGGGTGTCTTGCGTCAGAGGTATGAGCAAGGACAAATTGACAATCAACAGTTGCAAACAGAATTACAAAGCAACAGTATCCTTGACCCCGATGGCAATTGGTGGATGCTCGGTTATGAAAGTGACCAATGGTTTCGCTTTAATAATGCCACTAATCAATGGGATGCTGCTGAACCGCCTGTGCCACTTGATAGTCGGTCTCCGGTAACTCAAACCGGAACAGGCGAAATGCCACCGGTATTACCGGGCGGTTCGCTGCCCTATATCCCTGAAGATGGTGGCACGATTGATATTGGGGAATATACCGAAGAAGACTCCGCACAATACGCCGCGTCTCAACAGCAATACAATCAACAACATGGTTTTGAAGCTGGGCATACGCCGATACCGAACCCTGATGAGCCTGCTAATGACCCCAATCTAACGATGGTTGGTCCCAGTGCCTATACAGAGAATCTACAGGGCGCACAACCGACAGTACAGAATCTCAATATCGTTGAGGGCTATGACCCCCAACAAACCATGCCATCTGCCAGTGTTTATGATGAGCAAGCGGCTAGTGCGGCAACATATGACGAGGGAGCGCAGTATCAGCCGCAATATTATGACGATGCGCCCACTTACGACGATGAAGATGAAGTCCCCGAAATTTATGAACGGGAAGCAGCCCGAGGTAAACGGCGACTGATGACGGTTCTTGTCTTTGGGGTATTTGGCTTATTCGCCTGTGCGCTAGTTTCTGGCATTACCTTCATCGGACTCGCCTATAATTGGTATAATCAAACTGTTGACCCCTATCGCAGTCAAATTCTTGCCCTTGCCAATTATCAGCCCGATTTCCAGATTGCACGGGTGATGGATGCCACTGGCACAGAAATTATGACCCTCACCAGTCAAGACGGCGCACGCGAACCTATTCGCATTGAAGGCGGAGGCGTGTCACCCTTCTTCGTTCATGCTGTCGTCTCATCAGAAGACCCGACCTATTATGAAAATCCGGGTTTGAATGTCCTCTCGATTGGGCGTGCCTTCTGGCAGAACTTAACAGCCGGCGAAATCCAATCGGGGGCGAGTACGATTACACAACAAATCGCCAGTAGCCTCGTGCTGGAGGATAGGTCACAAACAGCCGAGCGCAAGGCGACAGAAATTGCTATCGCCCTAGAAATCGCCAATACCTATAGCAAAAATGAAGTCTTAGATATTTATATCAACGAATTCCCCTTTGGCAATCAAACCTTTGGTGTCGAGGCGGCTTCGCAATTGTACTTCCGTATTCCAGCATCTGATTTGGATATGGCGCAGTCTGCACTATTAGCTGGTTTGTTGCCAGCACCCGAATCATCCAATCCGGTGCGTGACCGTGAGGCAGCTTTTGATGCTATGAATGTCATCATTGAGCGCATGATTCGCACAGATTGTCTCAATTTCCAACATGGTGAATGGGCAAATGGAACTTCGTTCTGTGTGAACGAAAATACCCTTGTGGATGGCAATCGTCTATTCCAACAAGACTCAAGTGGTGTCATCGGTGGTTTATTAGCCTTACAAATTGCACAAGTTGAAACCCGTAATTATCGCTCGCGTGATGCTGAATTTATCTATCCCCATTTCCGTAATTATGTTGTAGAACGCATCGAAGCCGAATTCGGCAGCAACGCCCTCTATCAACGCGGTTTCACGATTTATACGACGTTGATTCCAACCTTGCAAGAAGCGGCAGAGACACAACTTGAAAATGGTGTCGATGGTCTCAGTCTCAATGGCGTGAATACCGGAGCAGTTATTGTGCTGGACCCCACATCCGGCGCAATACGAGCATTAGTCGGTAGCCCCGATTTTAACGATGACAGCATTGATGGTCAGGCGGATAATACGCGCACATGGCAACAACCCGGTTCTGCCATTAAGCCAATAGTTTATACAGCCGCCCTGACTGGTGGACCCAATGGTTATCTCACACCTGCAAGTATTTTGTGGGATGTCCCCTCAGAATATGCCGTTGCGGGTGGCGGTGTCTATCGTCCGGTTAATTTTGATGGTCGTTTCCGTGGACCCGTCTCAGTACGAAATGCCCTCGCACAAAGCCTCAATATTCCTGCCGTGAAAGCCTTTGAATTCATTGGCGTGGATGCTTTCTTGAATACAGGACGGGCGATGGGCTTGGGTTTCCTTGATGATTCAACTTTTGGTCTGCCCACAGCATTGGGTGCAAACGAAGTTCGCCTCTTAGATATGGCAGAGGCTTTTGGGACACTAGCATCTGATGGCATCTTCCATCAAGCCTATGTGATTGAACGAATTACCGAAAATATCAACGGAGAAGATGTCGATGTGTCGCTAGAGGGGACGAGTTTAGGTCGTCAAGCACCGCAACAGACGATAACACCGCAGGTCGCCTATCTCATGCAGAATATTCTCAGCGATGATAATGCCCGTGCTGCCCAATTTGGCGCAAATGGTCCCCTTTCTGGTGCATCACTCGGCTTACCCAATCAAAATTATCTCGCCGCAAAGACGGGGACAAGCAATGATGCCCGTGATATGTGGACTGTCGGCTTTACCAATAATTGGGTTGTCGGTGTCTGGATGGGAACAGTTGATAATAGTCCCACAACAGGCAGTCTCACGGGTAGTCGGGCGGCTGCTCCTGTTTGGAACTTCGTCATGCGCGAAGCCCTCAGAATCAGTGGCAATAACCCCGGTGCATTTGACCCACCGTCGGGCGTTCGTGAAGCAACAGTCTGTCTTCTCACTGGGTCATTAGCACCTAATCCAGCCGATTGTCCGACGGAACGTGTCGCAGAACGTTTTGCTGAAACACAACCGCCACCCCAAGTCGGTTTTGTCCAAACGCTAGAAATTGATAGTTGGACAGGTTTACGGGCGAATCAATGGTGTCCAGATTATCGCGTTGCCCAGACATTTTCCAATATCAATGACCCCTTTGCGACAAATTGGCTCAATACCACATCCGCAGGGCAACAAATTTTGAATGTGCTAGGCTTGACCGATGGTTTAACTGTGCCACCTGTCGGGGAATGTCAGCAAGGGCAAACGATACCCTCAATTGATATGATTTCGCCACCTGTCGGCTCAACTGTTCAAGCAGTGGAGATGTTTACTATCACAGGGCAAATTAGCGCCTCTGACTTGCTACGTTGGGAGTTGGAATATGCCCCTGTCGGCTCGGAATCATGGACACCCATCATTCAGCCATCAACCCAGCAGATACAGCGCGGCGCAGTTCTAGGCGAATGGGATACAACCCTTGTCAGCAACAATACTTATCGTTTGCGGCTTGCCGCCTACTCGCAATCGGGAGGTACAATCTTCCGTGAGGCGACGGTACAGGTACAAAATATCTTGCCGACACCCACACCGATACCGACCACTATCCCACCCACACCGACTATTTTTGGGCAGGATGGCTTCACGCCCCTACCCTTTGGGTCAACGCCGACGGCAACTGTCGCACCTTAGCAAATCACAAGCAGGGCGAAGACACGATTTCGCCCTGTTTTCCCTTAGTAGATTCCGCCCCTATCCATTTCAATTTATTGACTACCTGCTTAAATAATTGATTGAGAAAGTGAGATTTTTTCATGGTGAAATCCAATTATCCGAGTATTGATGTTGCGCCGCGTGTCTTATTAGGACCCGGACCCAGCCTCGTTGACCCGCGTGTGCTGAAAGCGATGGCAACTCCGCTTATCGGGCATCTTGACCCACAATTCCTTGATTTGATGAATAAAATGCAAGAGATGTTGCGTCGCGTCATGCAGACCGACAATCAACTGACATTTGCTGTTGCCGGAACAGGGTCAGCATCTATGGAAGCCTCATTTGCCAATATGCTTGAACCTGACGATTCGATTCTGATTTGTATTAATGGCTATTTTGGGCATCGTATGGTTGATATGGCAGAACGTTATGGAGCAAAAATTCACACGATTTCGCGCCCATGGGGGCAAGTCTTCACAGCAGAAGAAGTTGAATCGGCGCTCAAGGCTAATCCTGCCAAAGTTGTCGCTATTGTCCATGCCGAAACCTCGACAGGGGCGATGCAGCCGCTAGATGAGATTGCCAAAGTCGTTCATGCTCATGATGCTTATCTGATTGTAGATGCGGTTACGTCGCTGGGTGGTGTGCCTGTGCGTGTCGATGAAGTTGGCATTGATGTCTGTTATAGTGGCGCACAAAAAGCCCTCAGTTGCCCACCGGGGATTAGCCCGATTACGTTCAGTGACCGCGCTGTTGAACACATCAAAAGTCGTAAAACGAAAGTTGCCAATTGGTATTTAGATGCCACAATGCTCGGCAATTATTGGGGCAGTGAGCGCAGTTATCATCATACCGCACCGATTTCTATGAATTATGCCCTATATGAGACTTTGCGCGTGATTCTGGAAGAGGGTTTGGAGGCGCGTTGGCAACGTCACCGTGAAACTGCCGCATTGCTGTGGGATGGTCTGGAAGCACTCGATATGTCGCTGCATGTCGAAGCGGATTATCGCTTGCCGACATTGACCACCGTTCGTATTCCATCTAGCATTGATGAGGCGGTGATTCGTCAAGCACTGTTGCACGATTACAACATAGAAATTGGCGGCGGTTTGGGCGAACTCAAAGGGCGGGTCTGGCGCATCGGCTTAATGGGCTACGGGTCACGCAAAGAAAATGTCGTTTTGCTATTGGCTGCCATAGAGCGTCTGATGAAATAGAATTTCAGTGAATCATGATTTGGTTTTTCTCGGCGGACAGCATGTATGCTGTCCTACAAATGACCCTTTATAACCTGTAGGGACGTGATATATCACGTCCGCTATGACCTCTACCGTGAATCTGTGATTTATTGAATTTGGGTATTTATTCGCCATTCAAGAAAAAGCGTAGCATATTGGATTTGATACAATCACCCCGACGCTATGCCGCGCAGGATAGACAATTTGCCATGATTCGCTATCATAGAGGTGTACGCGAGTCTTGAGGATAGTGCGATGGGCGACAACAAGACAAAAGCATCTCGCCAAATATTCGATATTTTATTTTCTGATGTGACCATTGCTGTGCTTGTGATTCTGCTGCTAGTGATTGCTAGTGGGGTCAATTATTTCAGCGATTTGGCAGGCAAAGAGGCGCAGGTCGCTTATCTCTATCCCTTAGATGCACCCATTCAAAATGTGTGGATTGCCCCTGTGGATGACCCGTCACAGGCACGGGCAGTCACTGATAGCGAAATGGGTATTTTCGATTTTGGCGTGAGTCCTGATGGGCGTTTTATCGCTTATAGTGAACGCCATGCCGCAACGCGCACACTTGATATTTATTTGCTGGATTTGCAAACGGGCGCGGTTGAACAATTGACAGATTGTGGTTCGCAAGGCGCGGAATGTTATACGCCTATTTTTCATCCATCAGATAATGCCATCGTCTATATGCGCCAAGCACCTAATCTCGATTCTGAGGGTCATAGTGATGGTGCGCCAGATATTTGGGTATTAGATATTGCAACAGGACAAACGCAGTCCCTTTCAGTCGATTCACAAACATCAGGCTATTCACCACAATGGGCGGATGATGGCAATACGATTGTTTTTTTTAGTGGGGAAGCTCATCAGCCCGGCATCCTCGTCTATAACTTCACAACGCAAGATAGCGATAACCGACCCTCGCTCAATTTTGTGCCGAGTTCACAAGGCAGTGTCGGCGCACTATCGCCTGATGGACGCAAACTGATTTTCCCTGATATGATTGCGCGGCAAGGGGCTTTCTTCGCCTATATGAAAATTGTCGATTTCACACAAGACCCACCTGTCATTAGAAACTTCACTGACCCACAAGCCGCGATAGATGATTCGGCTATTGATTGGCATCCGAGCGGGCAATTCGTCACGATTGAACGGCGTTACATGGATGAACGCTATACTCGCGGTTTCCAACTTTACAATATTGATGTTAGCACACAGGAAATAACTCCCTTGCTGGTTGATGAAAACTATAGTCATCATTACTTCGCGTGGAATCGCACAGGAGATAGTCTTGTTGTGCAGCGCATCCCACTATTAAACGATGATGGCACAGCAAACAATCAGACAAGCCCGCAAATTTGGGTACTAGATGCTGAAACAGGCGCAGTCACCCTGATTTCCGAGCAAGCATTTCATCCGCGTTGGATAGAATCGCAATAGGTACAGAATCTGGGAAATAAGTTGAAGAAATGAACCACAAAGTACACAAAGAATCTTATTCAAAAAAGTATACTCTGCGCCTCTGATTCTCCGTTTCTTTGCGTTACATTTTTTCGTAACCCATCATCTAACGCGCATATTTCTTCTGATAGGGGAGAGCGGTTCGCATATTGAGACCTTGCAAGGCTTTGATAATCGCTTCTAAGTTGGCGAGGTTGCGAATCGGCAAGAAGTCATCAATGTAGGGTAAAATCGCTTGTGCGCCACGAGTCAACGGTTCGTAATCCGGCGAATCGAGCAACGGATTAAGCCAGATGAGGCGTTCACAGGAGCGACCTAAACGCGCTACCTCATGCTCTAATAATTCCCTATCGCCCCTATCCCAACCATCGGTAATCATCATGACAATCGCGCCACGCCCTAAGACACGCCGCGACCAATCATAATTGAAGCTATGCAGTGACTCGCCTGTGTTTGTGCCACCGCCCCATTGCTTCACCGTGCGTCCCACTTCGGCGAGTGCTTCATCGACTGATTTTTGCCGAATCTGACGGGTGATACGAGTCAATTGTGTGCTGAAAACGAATGATTCGACTTGAGTCATCCCGACAGCCATGGTGTGCAGAAAATGAAGTAGCACACGGGTATAACGCTCCATGCTGCCGCTAATATCACAAATCAGCACAACAGGGCGCGGTTTTTCGTTCGGAGTACGAGTCGGCAAGTGCAAGACATCACCGCCGCGCCGCATACTCTCACGCAATGTCCGCCGTAAGTCTATTTGTCGCCCTTTGCCGCGTTTGTAGCGCCGTGTTTTGCGTGTTCCCAATGATTCGGGCAAACGTTCCATGATGCGCTTTGCCATCTCCAATTCTTGTACGGTCATCTCGGCAAAATCTCGATAGCGCAATGATTCTTGTTGACTATAGGTTGCTACCACAGCAGTTAGCATCGGGTCAACATCTTGCGGCTGTGTGTCATCATCGCTTGGGCTAGAATTAGACGGTGGAACAAATTTCTTTTTCTTCTGGAGACGTTCGGACTCGAAGGGGCGCAAATCAAGCGTTGTCCACTCATCAGTGGGTCGCCGCCAAAAAATATCGAACGCCTCATCGTAATAATCAAATTCTTTGGGATGTGTCACCATGAAGGTTCGCAGCGTATGATAGAAATCTATCTTATTGCCGAGTTCAATATGCTCTAATGCCCGTGCGACTTCCATCATGCGATTCGGTGTCACATTCATGCCCAAAGCACGGCAGACACGCCCGAAGAGCAGGAGATTATGCAGGAGTTGTCCGCCTTCGTAGTGGGTATCGTTGTCTTGCGAACCGAGATAAACGCCTTTGACTTGGCTTTTTTTATTGTTATCGTTATGAGTCATAGGTCATTTCATTGTATTTTTAACGTGAATTTTGTTTAAGAGTTTCATCGAAAATGTGAGGTCATAAAAGGTCACAGTCCGTTGTAGGGGCGCAATGGATTGCGCCCTTACACCCGAAAATCCATAATTTGCCGAAAAAACACATTTTCTGTGTTTATCCAAAACTCAGGTTATTTTTAGAAAAAGCATAACGCAAAGACACAGAGAATCAGAGCATGGTTTTGAATTAAGATTCTCTATGTGCTTCATTCTGTTTTTCAGATGCAATATCCTGATGGGCGATGGTCAAACCATGGTTTTGCTTGCTCTAATTGACCTGCTAGACGAAATAATGTTGCCTCATCAGCATAGCGTCCGACAAACTGCACGCCAATCGGTAATCCGACATCATTCCAATGCAAAGGAACAGACATTGCCGGCTGTCCGGTGATATTAAATACGGGCAGGTACGGGATATACTCAAACGATGTTTCGGCAAATTGCTCAATCATTTTGGCAGCTTTCATTGCCCAACCCGCCCGTAAGCGCCCTAAAAGTTCAAGCTGTCTTTTTTCGGCATCGGTGGGTTGCAGAGAGCCGATTACAGCCGGAGGAGTTGCCAATGTGGGTGTCAATAAGACATCGTAAGTTTCAAAAAATGGCGCAATTGTGCGCCCAGCCGCATTGAGAATCGTTATCGCTTTAGCATATTGATTGGCACTGATAGACTTGCCGTAGACATAGAGCGCCCATGTCATGACTTCAAATTGATTGCGCTTAGGTTTGCGCCCCACTAAGGCTGCCATTTCATCAATATTCGCCGACGTTTTGCCTGCCAACATCGTCAGCATGGCAATAGACAGCGCCTTACCGTCAATTTGCGGTGCTGCTTCAACGACTTCATGCCCCAATTCACGCAGTAGAGCAACGGCTGTTGTCAGTGCTTTTTTGCAATCACTATCGACTGTTTTGCCCATAAAAGGTAGCGATGTGAAGGCAATTTTCAGTTTATCAGGCGGTGTTCTTACGTCTTCAAGATACGGGCGTTGTGGTGGCGGTGCATAATACGGTGCGCCGATATCCGCGCCCATTGTGGCATCCAACATCGCGGCACTATCGCGTACTGAACGTGTCAAGACATGTTGGACAGTCAATCCTGCCCAATTATCATCTGGACTGGGACCCGATGGAGTACGGGCGCGAGTGGGTTTCATGCCAAATAAGGCACAAGCAGAAGACGGAATGCGTATTGAACCGCCGCCATCGCCCCCTGATGCGAGTGGAACAAATCCAGCCGCAACAGCCGCTCCACTACCACCACTAGAGCCGCCGGGCGAGTGATTCGTATCCCATGGATTGCGCGTTGCACCAAACGCCTCCGGTTCAGTGAATGGCACGAGTCCTAATTCAGGTGTATTGGTTTTGCCGACAACGACAACGCCTGTTGCCAGATAGCGTTTGACCAATTCACTATGCACTGTCGGGCGATAATCTTTCATGAAGCGGCTGCCTGAAGCAATTGGCTCACCGGCATAGTTTCCGAGCAAGTCTTTGAGCAAAAATGGCACGCCCTTAAACGCCCCATCGGGCAAATCGCCCTGTGCAGCTTCGCGTGCTACATCGTACATTTTGTGAATAACAGCATTTATTTTCGGATTATGCGTTTCAATGCGCTCAATCGCTGTTTCGACTAATTCCAATGCCGAAACCTCGCCTTTTTTCACGAGTTCAGCCAAACCCAATCCATCGTATTGTGTATATTCTGCAAAGGTCATAATGACACTATCCTTGCACTCTAGTCGCTTCTACTTTTGCCCTATCGAGTAGGTTTTGTAATGTTTCTTTGTCCATCATATTGATATCGTCTTGATACTTCAAAATTACGCCCAGCGTATCTTCAACAATTTCTAAATCGAGGGCGCTTTGGTCAAGTGCAATCAGCGCCGCCGTCCAATCCAGCGTTTCCGCCACACCGGGTCGCTTGAACAATTCCATACGCCGCATTTCTTGGATAAAAGCCGTGATTTGACGTGCGAGAATTTCTTCGACTTCCGGTGCTTTACGACGCACAATCTCTAACTCTTTTTGGAAAGTCGGATAATCAATCCAGTAATAGAGACAACGCCGTTTGAGGGCATCATGAATCTCGCGGGTACGGTTAGAAGTCACAATCACGACAGGCGGTTGTTCGGCTTTAATCGTACCAATTTCAGGAATCGTCACCTGAAAATCTGACAAAATTTCGAGCAAAAAAGCCTCAAACTCTTCATCGCTGCGGTCTAGTTCATCAATCAGCAGCACAGGTACATGACCATTTTTGCTTGCTTCAACCGCCTGCAACAGAGGGCGTGCCTGCAAAAAGCGCCGCGAGAACAATTCGCCTTCCATAGCGGTACGGTTGCTGCCACTCGCTTCCATGAGGCGCAGATGCAGCATTTGTGAGGCATAATCCCATTCATAGAGGGCGGTGCTAGTATCCAAGCCTTCATAACATTGCAAGCGAATTAAGTCGGTATCCAACATGGCAGAAAGCACTTTGGCAATTTCTGTTTTGCCCACTCCGGCATCACCTTCTAAAAAGAGGGGTTTGCCAGTCTTTAGAGCTAAAAAAATCGAGGTTGATAAGCCCCGTTCGGCAATATAATCATGCTTTGCGAGAGCCTCTTGTACGGAATCCACACTATCAAACATCATTTATTTTTTCACCAATACCATCATTGACTGTTTATACGTGTCAGGGCAAGACATAATAGCATCGCAAGTACTTGAAATATTCATGACGGACGAGATATATCTCGTCCCTACATAACCATTATGACCTGTAGGGACGGCATACATGCCGTCCGCTGGTCAAAAACCATTTGCAGGTCGTACCCAAGATATGCCTTGCTCTTATCTTAATCATACAAAAGGGACGTGCGACAATGCCACGCCCCCATTAAGGTCTTTACATACGTGCCTGCGCGTGATTATCCGAGTGCTGCTTTAACAGCCCGTTTGAGATAAACACCGGACATCGCTTGACGATAACTTTCGGGGTAACTGACATCGCCCATGAGCGCATCGCTAATATCAGACTGAACAGCCGAAGCCGCAGCATTGAGCGCCGCATCATCAAGTGACGAGCCTGACAAGGCACTTTCCGCGCCCGATGCACGCATAGCACTCACAGTCGCCCCACCGACAGCGACTCGCGCACTCTTGCACGTATCGCCATCCATTTCGAGGATAACCGCGACACCGACAATCGCATAACGAGAGGCTGGATGCGGCATCTTCACATAAGCCGCTTTGTGACCACTGAGATTAGGAACTTCAATACGGGTAATGACTTCGCCGTCTTCCAAATCAGTCGTGAACAAATCAATGAAGAAGTCTTCTGCGCTGACGGAACGCTCACCTCTAGAGCGTTTGATATGAATCGTTGCCCCGGCAGCTACAAGAACTGTCGGGGGGTCAGAGGCAGGGTCAGCATGAGCGATATTGCCGCCTAATGTCCCAAAGTTGCGGACTTGATGGTCGCCCACCATACCGCAGGCAGTCGCCAAGGACGCACAATACTGTTGCACATCGGCGGATGCAGCGATTTCGGCATGGGTAGACATCGCACCAATGGAGAGTGTTCCGTTGGCACTGATGCCTTTGAGGTCAGCCAGACGGCTAATATCGACCAATTTGCCCGGTTCCGACAAGCGCAATTTCATCGCGGGGAGCAAGCTATGCCCTCCGGCGAGAATCTTGGCATCCGTGTTATCGCTTGTTTGCTGAATCGCATCATCGACAGACGAAGCGCGTACATAATCAAATTCTTTGGGCCACATTAGGCACTTCCTCCATTACTTGCATTTTGAATCGCTTCCCAGACACGATAAGGTGTCAGTGGCATATCAACGGACTCGACACTCAAAGGCTTCAAGGCATCCATAACGGCATTGTAAACTGTGGGTGTACTAGCAATTGTTCCTGTTTCACCAACGCCCTTGATACCCAACGGTTGATGTGGCGAGGGTGTCACAGTATGGTCAAGTTCAAAGTTCGGGAACATATCGGCACGCGGCACGGCATAATCCATCATTGAGCCAGTGAGTAATTGCCCGTTATCATCATAGATAGAGCCTTCGCACAATGCTTGTCCGATACCTTGGGCAAGACCGCCATGAATCTGCCCGGCAACAATCATCGGGTTAATTTGATGCCCACAGTCATCAACAGCGAGATAACGTTTGAGTTCAACAGTGCCTGTTTCTGCGTCAATTTCTACGATGGCGATATGTGCGCCGAAGGGATAAACGAAGTTGGGCGGATTATAGAAGTTTGAGACTTCAAAGCTAGGTTCTGCTCCGGCTGGCATATCCCACCCCAGATGGCTCATCAAGACAATCTCTTGGATAGCCTTGGCATTGTCCGGCGACCCTTTGACATATAACTGTCCGTCTTCATATTCAATATCTTCGACAGCCGCTTCTAGCATGTGCGCTGCCATGACCTTTGCTTTATCTTTGAATTTGGTAATCGCGCCAGCCAGTGCTGCGCCACCTACCGCCGCATTTCGGCTACCATACGTCCCCCAGCCCATCGGTGTAGTATTGGTATCGCCATGTACGACTTCGATGTCGTCCATCGGGATGCCTGTGCCATCACTGAAGATTTGGGCAAATGATGTCGCTCCGCCTTGACCATGTGGCGATACACCAATTAAGACTTGTGCCTTACCAGTTGGGGACATGCGGATAATTGAACTTTCCCATCCGCCAGCTTGGAAACCAATTGCGCCATTGACCTCTGAGGGACCAAGACCACAAATTTCTGTATAAGTTGTGACACCAATACCGAGATATTTGCCATTTTTGCGCGCTTCTTCTTGCTCTTTACGGAAGTCGCTATAACCTGCCATTTCGAGAACTTTATCGAGTGCTGGCTCATAATCGCCGCTATCGTAGGTGACTCCGGTTGGGGCTGCATAGCCATCTTCAAATTTTGGAATCAGATTCTTGCGCCGCAATTCTGTTGGATCCATATCAAGGGCATTTGCCATCTTATCCATCAGGCGTTCAACGAGGAATGTCGCTTCGGGGCGACCTGCACCGCGATAGGCTTCGACAGGCGTTGCACTGGTAAATGCACCAATGACATCTGCGAAGGCATTCTCGAAGGCATAAACACCACAATAAATCAGGGCGTGTAAAATCGTCGGGATACCCGCACCAAATGTCGTCAGGTAAGCACCCATTCCGGCATAAACCGTGCTACGAATTCCCGTGACTTTGCCATCTTTAGTCGCGGCAAGTTCCACGTATTCCACATGGTCGCGCCCATGAGTCATGGCAACATAATTTTCACTGCGCGTTTCTGTCCACTTCACCGGACGACCTGTTTGTAGCGAAGCCCAACAAGCGAGCGCTTCATCGGGGTAGAGGTCAATTTTTGCGCCAAAACCACCACCGACTTCGGGGGCAATGATACGCAATTTGTGTTCTGGTACACCGATGATGCCGCTTAATAGCACACGATGAATATGCGGATTTTGCGTTGTCACCCAGAGGGTCATTTCTTCTGTTGCGGCATTCCATTGTGCAAGAGCCGCACGGGGTTCCATCGTGGTGGGTTGTAAACGTTGTTGGACGATGCGTTCTTTAACAACCACATCTGCCGCTTCAAACACTTTGTTACTGGCTTCCTGATTTTCTGCACCGCCCATAAGCCAACGGAAAGCAACATTATTCGGCACGTCATCAAAGAGTTGCGGCGCACCATCTTTTGTGGCATCTTCCGGATTGATGATAGCGCCTAGCACTTCATAATCGACTTTGACCACATCGGCGGCATCTTGTGCTTGATAGCGATTTTCTGCCAGCACAATCGCCACACCGTCACCGACATAGCGCACTTTTTCTTTCGCCAATGAGGGATGTTCTGGTGTGATGAGATTACAATCCGGAATCAGAGCGCCTGTGGGAATCGGCAAATTCATTGCCTCGCCCGTATAGACAGCGACAACACCGGGCATTGCCTCGGCTGCTGAAGTATCAATGCCTTTGATATTAGCATGAGCATGGGGACTGCGAACAACTGCCATATGAAGTGTTCCGGGCAGCTTGATATCATCGGTGTACTTTGCCTTACCTGTGATGAGGCGCGGGTCTTCACGACGTTTAATACCCGAACCAAACATGCGGGTACTCATTAGTCACCCCCTCCCATTTTTTCGGACGCTTGCTGAACTGCCTTCACGATGTTGTGATAACCTGTGCAACGACACAGATTGCCTTCTAGCTGATGGCGAATCTCGCCTTCGGACATATTGGGGTTGTCTTGTACCAGAGCAGTAGTAGACATAATCATACCCGGTGTGCAGTAACCACATTGCAGACCGTGATTTTCCCAGAAGGATTCTTGCATGACATGAAGGTCGCCATTTGCCAAGCCTTCGATAGTCGTGATGTCTGCGCCATCGGCTTGAACCGCCAGCATCGTACAAGATTTGAGCGCCTTGCCATCCAGATGCACCGTACACGCGCCACATTGACTGGTATCACAGCCAATTTTCGTGCCGGTCATATCGAGTTCTTCGCGCAGGAAGTGGACAAGCAGCATCCGCGGCTCGACATCGCGCTCGACACCTTTTCCATTAACAGTCATTGAAACTTTCATAATTAAAAAAACACTCCATCAAATTAGCTGAACGAATTAGTATTCTTTGTTTGATATTTTGTCGTCCATTGTCTCCTTTCGCTTGAGTCGATAAATCTTATCCCAAAAATGGGGATAATTCAAAATAAGATGTTTTTGTAGAGTCCCGAAAGTTTCTGGAAATTGGTTGTAGGGGCGCAGCGCGCTGCGCCAGTACGAATACAAAATTTTATTTCTAATTACTTTCCAGATTCTACACTTGGAGATACAAGTGATAGCAGGTTCAATGATGAAGAATTAAACACAGATATAAGATTCGACAGTTATTAAATACACCTAGTCAAATGTAGGGGATGCCCCATGTGTCATCCCGCGAGAATCGGCAACGGGCGCACACACGGGTACGCCCCTACAATACCCATATTATTTTCTTAAAGAACATTATTGTGCCTTGCCAAAGTTTCTGTATCATCCAAACTACACTAAATGCCATTATTCGGTGCTGTCACTTTCGAGCATTTTTGCCAAGGCGCTAAAAAAGCGTTTGCTCATCATATTGGCAGTTGCCTTAATCAAACGCTGCCCGACACGCGCTAATTTGCCAGAAATATTCGCCTCGGCTACCCATTGGATAGTTGTTTTATTGCTATCATCGCTATTTGGTAGGAGTTCAATCACGGCTGTACCATTAATAATACTCGCCTGACCTTCACCTTCCACTGTGAGACGATATTTGCTCGGTTCATCGTGTTCACTCATGCTAATGACACCTGTATAAGTGCCGCCAATCGCGCCAATTTTCAATGAGGCTTCGGCACGCCATTGGTTTTCTGCGCCTTCTACTGGAATCAATTCTTCAACACCGGGCATCGCAGCAGCAATTGCCTTTGTATTCATCAACAAATCCCAAGTGCTTTGCTGGTCAGCTTCAAATGTATACTTACCCGTTAGTTCCATTGCTTACGTCCTACGCCTAACATAATTATCCATAAATGACCATGAAATGGTGATGGTACTCATTACAATATGACTATATTCCATTCTATGGAAATTCGCAACGAAATGACTTTGCCGATTTTTGCACGCGAAACAGAGTCGGGGCGAGGCAGCTATCGCCCCCATGAAAAATGTTAGCCGATAGTTTCTAAAACAGCCGGATTGACCACATTCTCAAACGAGCCATGCAGCAATGCGTCAATAATCAGTTGTGCGGCTTCAACGGCTACCGTGATTTGTGCATCGGATGTGCTGGCGGCAAGGTGCGGTGTATGAATCACGCCTTCTAAATTAATGAGTGGGTTATCGTCCGCAGGGGGTTCAGGGTCAAAAACATCTAGTGCTGCCCCGATTACTTTGCCCGATTGGATACCCTCTGCTAAGTCAGCATCGTTAATTAAGCCGCCGCGTGCTGCATTGACAATCCGAACGCCGTCCTTCATTTTAGCAAGCGACTCGGCGTTAATCATGCCGTGTGTACTATCTATAATCGGCGCGT
Source organism: Anaerolineae bacterium (assembly GCA_030950085.1). Classification (GTDB taxonomy): domain Bacteria; phylum Chloroflexota; class Anaerolineae; order Aggregatilineales; family Phototrophicaceae; genus JAUZRW01. Next base: position 3,928 of record JAUZRW010000051.1, on the reverse strand, counting down.
GTAAACTGATAAAATCTGCTTCAGCATATAGGGTATCCAAATCAACCCGTTCAATGTCAAAATCATCGAAAGCACTATCTTCTGGGTCATAGGCGATAACGGTCATATCAAATGCTTTGGCACGCACCGCAACCGCTTTGCCGATGCGTCCGAAGCCGACCAAACCGAGTGTTTTTCCGCGTAATTCCACACCAGAGAATAATTTTCTATCCCAACGTCCGGCTTTCAGCGAAGCGTGTCCCTGTGGAATGTGACGGGCGAGTGCCAGCATCAGACCAAAAGTATGCTCGGCAGTCGAAATCGTATTGCCGCCCGGTGTATTGACGACGACGACACCATGTTCAGTCGCCGACTCAAGGTCAATATTATCAACACCGACACCGGCACGCGCCACAATGCTTAAATTCGGGGCGGCTGCGAAGACATCCGGTGTGATTTTGACACCACTGCGGATGATGAGCGCGTTGGCAGCACCGACTTGGGCGATTAAGTCTGCTTGCGAGAGTTTACCGGGCGCACTGACAATTAAGCCATTAGCGTTCGTTACCATATCAATGGCTTTTTGATGCACATTATCAGGGATGAGTACATGAGGCATAACAGGAATAGACTCCTTATTGGACAAAAATTAAAAATGACATTTGTAATAAAAATATAGCCTATGGTGAGTCTTTATAAAATGCTTAACGCAAAGAGGCAAAGGGTAAAAGAAAAATTTTAACTTGAATCTCTATAGTTCATCTTTTTTGAATTTCTTTCCAGACCTTAAGCAAGTACTTGACCAATTTAATTCTTGACGATTAGATTTGTGTTTTTCGGGCGCAATGCCTTGCGCCCCTACATAAAAACTTTTTTGGTGATGTACAAGTAAGAGCAGGTAAATAATTAAAAATAAAATCTCGGTTTTGTAGGGGCATAGCGCGCTATGCCCTTACGCCAGAATTCTAAAAACTTTTCGGACTCCACAGCAAAACGTATCTTGTATGTCGGGCTAAATCTTATGTTGCCGATAGCCCCGTGCATTGTTGACACAAGCCATAAAATTCTAACAAATGCCCCGTAATGCTTACGCCCAATGCTGTCTCCAATTTTTTTTCCAACTCGCCTAAGCCACAATCTTCAAATTCAATCACACGATTGCAATGGGTACAAATCACATGATGATGATGACCATTTGGTAACATCACATAGGTGGGCGTTTGGCTCGTTCCAATATATGTCGGGCGAATGATACCTAGTTGTGTTAGTAAATCCAGAGTACGAAAGACACTAGCACGACCAATTGTTTCATCAACTTTTGCAACAGCATCCAACACATCCGCCGATGTAATATGTCCGCCCAAATCTTGAAGCACCTCTAACATTGTGATTCGGGCATTGGTCAGCTTATACCCTGCCTTACGGAGACGGGCTTTGTGATGCTCTAGCGAATTTTCTAAATGAGACATAGTATCATTACCTTGACAATCTTCTGTCATTCATTTAGAGTCTCGATTCATTATAAATGAGACTCAGTATCATTAACGGGAGAAAGACGATGCAAGCCATTCGTTGCTTCGCTATATTTTGCTTTGCTATCAGGTTCGTTTTCCCAACTTTCGCGCAAGACTCGCCGCTAACAGTTGTCACTACCACCACCATTATTGCAGATATCGCAGCAAATGTCGGTGGTGACTTGGTGCAAGTGGTCTCACTCGTCCCGCCAGAATCCGATGCCCATGCTTTTCAACCGCGCCCATCGGATATCGTCATGCTATCAGAAGCCGATATTGTGCTGGCAAATGGTCTTGGATTAGAAGGCTTTCTCGATAATTTACTCGAATCTGTCAATGTAACTCCTGCAATTGTCAGTGAGGGGATTGTGCCGTTAGTTTATGGCGCAGATAACGCCCAAGATAATCAATCACAAGAAGATGCACAAGGCGAATATGACCCTCATGTGTGGACTAATCCGCAAAATGTGTTGGTCATAGTTGATAACATAGCGACTATTTTTGCAGACCGTGACCCCGATAATGCCGATGCGTACTTGGCAAATGCAGAATCTTATAAATCCGAAATCGAAATATTGGATGCCGAAATCGAAATGCTATTTAACGACATTCCCGTAGCAGACCGTTTACTCGTGACCAATCATGAATTTCTCGCTTATTTTGCAGACCGCTATGATTTTACGGTTGTTGGGACAGTGATTCGCAGTGTTTCCACGTTATCTCAACCCAATCCGCGAGAATTAGCCGCCCTTATTCAACAAGTTCGGGATTTGGAAGTACGGGTGATTTTTATTGAATTTGGCAGCGTTGAAGGCTTATCGGATACTTTAGCACGCGAAATTGGCAGCGACATACAAATTGTTGAACTCTATAGCGCAAGTTTGAGCGAAGCCGATGGGCTTGCGTCAACTTACCTTGACTATATGCGCTTTAATGCAGAGGCTATTGCTGCAACCTTCGATTGACTGTAGTAACCTTCGGTAAGTTTTTAGAATTCCGTCATACTGGCGCAGCGCGCTGCGCCCCTACAAAACTGAGATTTTATTTTTAATTATTTACCTGTTCTTGTTTAACAAAGTTACTATATTGAGCCTGTAAACACTCGCTCACATTGCAATTTTGTGTGAGGCGTGGTGAAACCCCGAAAGGGGCTTATTTGTAATGTGAGTCTATTGACTCACAAAAACCCACAACCATGAAAACCATTGCTCCATCAGTGAGTACATATTGTCCATGCTGTGCCTCTACACAATGCAAGTGTGAGGCTTATAATAATGACTTGATGCTTGGATTTCAAAAAGCGAGGTTTTGATGCCAGATGTGATTACAACGAGTCAAGTTGCGATTCTTGCCAGCTTGCATTTCTTCTATATTATTCTGATAGCGGCTATGGGATGGGTCTTACTCGCAAGACCTTATCGCACTATCTTGATTGGACTGGCAAGTGCCGGTTGGGTGTGGTCGTTGGCAGCAATGATTGATTTCAATCAACGTGATACAGGCTTTCTGAGTTGGTTTCTCGACCCATCCGCCGAGAGGAATTTCTCAGCGATGGCAACGTCTATTATGCTGGCTTTAATCGGTGTCACGGCGGCGGTCTTATTCTGGAAAACGACTCGCCAACAAAGCGAACATACCAGAGTAAACCATACTCTGACACTTCGACTCTATTGGTTGTTATTGGCAATCATGTTCTTCTTTCTTGCAGTGGATGAATATGCGTCGATTCATGAGCAATTTCATCTTTGGCGACAAGGGTATCTCGCGCTAGGGGGTAGTATTGCCTTATTGAGTTTGGTGACTGCTGCCCGCGAAAATGTCTTGCGCCCTTATATAGCCCTGTTCATTGTCGGACTCGCTTCACTAGGATTCGCAGGTGTGATAATAGATGCTTTCTCGAACCAGAATATCATCGACATTGGCTCATTCAACCTGACACTATTTTCGTGCCACAATACGTTCTTAGGGGTCAATTGCCGCGATTATGCCCAAACGGAAGAATTGTGGGAATTAGTCGGTGCTTGTGTGATGTGGCTGAGTCTCTTGAGTGTCGCCAGACATTGGCAAGAGCAGGCTATCACAAAACGTACCCTAAAACTTATCGTTGGCTTATGGGCATTTGTGATTATCGGCTGGCTATGGCTCTTCCCACTCATCGAAAATCAGATGGCGCGACCTTTACGGATTGCCTATGACGATATCACAGTCACAGGCTACACAGTATCTACAGATGAGATTCAACCCGGCGCAATAGTCGATATCACACTTTATGCACAGGCTAATCGTAGTTTGAACGTAACTGCTCAGGGGTATTGTAACGGAAATTGAGAAAAGACGGTACAATCTGAAACATGAATGAGATACGCGAGCAATTGAGACAACTGAATAAAGAACAACTGATTGACATCATCTTGGAGATGCGTGGGCAGATTGAG
>JAUZRW010000050.1 GCA_030950085.1 Anaerolineae bacterium | reverse complement strand
CGACTGTGACAATTGCCGGAATCACGGATGACGATAAATTGCATCAGCGTGTGCCGACTGTGATTTTTGTCAAAGAGGGACATTCGCCCACAGAAATAGCGACACATCTCGCCAAGAATAATATTTATGTGTGGGATGGCGATTATTACGCTGTCGAAGTGATGGCGCGTTTAGGTCGCACAGATACGGGCATGGTGCGTGTGGGTCCGGTGCATTACAACACTATCGAAGAAATTGATACCTTGCTGAATGTGTTGAATGATATGTGAGGTAAATTTGGGCGCGAGTGTTGCGCCCGTATCGCTTAATCTCCGGCAGCTTTTTCGTGCATTTCGCGCTGATACTGCGTGACAGATAGTGCCAGCATGATGAGTTGTCGTAATCCTGCCGCGACAGGTGCAGTTTCGATATATTCATCTAAGCGGTGGGCATTGCTGCCACGAGTGATACCAATCGTCACTGTTGGGCAGCCGGCTTGTAACGGGATATTGCCATCGGTACTGCCTGTTTCCAACGAACCGCGTACATTGACTTGCTCAAGTACCTGTAATGCACCTTCAACCAATGGATGACGTGTGCTGATATAACCCGACGGACGACTCCCCACGATTTCTACTGTCAAAGATAGTCCGGGACGTTCTGCTAGCTTAATTAAATTATGAACTTTTTTGCGGATATCATCGAGTGAAGATTGTTCTTCTGAGCGCAAATCAAGCCAGAGTTCGGCTTCGGTAGCAATGGCGTTGATAGCTTTACCGCCGTTTATCATGCCGATATTGAATGTCGTGCGTGGGGTAGAGGGCGGATGAATACGTGTAATCTGTGCGCCAAGTTCCATAATGGCATGAGTGGCACTAGGTCGCCCGAAGTGCAACCAACTATGCCCCCCCTCTGCCTTGGCTGTAATGTGCATCCGATGAACGGCAATGCCTGCATGATAGATATGCCCGAATGCCAGCCCTTCCAGATTAATGACCATACCGACTTGCTTTTGTAGGCGTTGGAATGCGGCACGAATACCTTTTAAGTCACCTAAACCTTCTTCACAGCTTGTCGCCACAAAGCAAATATCGCAATCCGGCCTTATTTTTTCATCATGTAGCCATTTCGCCAGTGCCAACATCCCAGAAACACCCATGCAGTTGTCACCGAGACCGGGCCCATAAATGATATCTTTTTCACGGCGAATAGTCAGGTCAGTATCGGCTGGGAATACGGTATCGGTATGAGCGCAAACCATCAATGCCGGAATTGCGCGATTGATGCCTTTTAATAAACCGTAAACATTTTTCGCATCATCTATTTCAATATTGACGAGACCTAATTGCTTAAATGCCACAGCAACGGCGGCGGCACGCTCATCTTCAAAAAACGTTGGCGCGGGAATCTGTTGCAGATGAATACCTGATTCAACTGCCCATGTTGCCAAACCTGTTAGGCGCGTATTATTTAATTGACGACTGACTTTTTTTACAATTTGTTTCATCACTAGGAGCGCAATACTCTACTGCACTCTCCATCCTTCCATGTTATAATCCACAGGTGCGTAGAACTTCGTATATTGACCTCTTATCGAACAGCGACTAATAACCACAATCTTTAATAACGATTGTGCCTGAGACAAACTCGCATTGCAAGCGGCTTATCAATCCATTTGGAAGGAATATTTATGCCTGCGACGGTTGTACTGATAGGTGAGTCAACGTCCGTGTTTGCTGCCCCCCTTAAAAAACAGTATACAACCTATCGCTTCCGTAGTGGCAAACAGGGATTGATTGCAGCACAAACATATCATACAGATGTGATTGTACTTGATGCAGTGTCGCTAAAGACAAGTGGGGAGCGTATTTGCAAAACACTTCGGGAGGCTCTACCCAAACACACAATTATTCATATCCACCCAGCATCAAAAGAAGTGGCTGAGAGCCAAGCAGATATGCTATTATTCCCTCCGCTAACAGCACGGACTCTCATCAATACTATTGAGCATCTCATCTCGCATAAAGAGGCATTGATATTGCGTTGTGGCATTTTTGCTTTAGATATTGAGCGCCGTATTTTGATGGTCGATGGCGATGAAACAGTCTTAACCAAAACGCAAGCCAGCATTGTGGCAATTTTCTTGAAGCATCCCAACCAGAATCTTGAGCGCAAATGGTTGGTACAGCAAATATGGGATACCAATTTTACAGAAGATACCCGTACTCTCAGTGTTCACATTCGCCATGTCCGCAAAGTTATGGAAGTCGATGCCAGCAAACCGCAATATCTTAAGACCGTTCGTGGGATTGGCTATCGCCTTGAGGTTTCCGAGAAATAAAAAAAGCCGACCATGAGTCAGCTCTTTGCTATGTTTCACAGTTACGAAACTAATTTCCAGCTTTGAGAGCAGCCAGTTGTTTCATCAAACGACCTTTGCGCCGTGCCGCATTGCGTTTGTGGATAACGCCGCGACTTGCTGCCATATCTAGGTCTTTAATTGCCACACGAACTGCTGCTTCTGCGGCGGATGTATCATCGCCTTGAATCGCAACACGCGCTTTTTTGACCAATGTACGGGCGCGATTACGATAATTACGATTGTACAAACGACGCTTTTCGTTTTGTCTCATGCGTTTAATTGCAGATTTATGATTGGGCATATTCTATAGAACGGAAATAAGCCGTTCAGTCCTTTCTTAATCTTGTTAGTGTCTAACTTTTGTGACTTAGTATTTTATCAAATGTGAGCCTGTATTGTCTATGCTCAGTTGTTTTTACGAAAATAATTGAAAAACGATAAAAATGATAGCTAGAACATTCAAAATCCCTAATACTGCCATCGGCATATAAGCCGAAGTCGGCGTTGCTTCAATGCTACCGGGTAGACGGGTGGCAACAATTTTTGCTGGAATCTGTGCGAATAAGTCATCTAGCGAGGGTTCATCAGGTTCTTCCGCTTCTGGTTCTTGGAAAGGGTCGTCGGAAAATTCATCCATGTCATAATCATGAATATCCTCGTCGAGTGCCGCATCAAACTCTTTGAATGTGCCGATATCAGCATACAAGTCATCTAATTCGCTGACCGTATCACCATAATGACCACTATCGTCCACATCATACGATTCATCATAATGACCGCTATCGCCTACATCATATGCTTCATCATAATCAGAGGTCTCATTGTTGTAGTATTCAGCATCGCTCTCATTGCTCTCGTCGCCATAAGCATCATATACTTGGTCATCGAAGAGGTCTTCACCAAAGTCGAATCCTACATCAGATGAAAAATCGACATCGCTAAAAATATCATCAGTAGAACTCGCTGCGCCTGCGTTGCCACCAATACCGAGATTACCCACCCAATCATCGTATACCTCGGCAGCTGCTTCGGGTGCATTATTGCTGACACTCGCACTGCTGGACGGCACAGCGTATTCATCGTCGTTGTAGTCAGGGGCAGGATTGATGACGGTTTCAGGGTCAATGCCCATACTCTTGAGACCTTGTTTGGCACGCTCATTAGCGGGGTTGATGACCAAGACATTTTCGAGAGCTATTTGCTGGTCTTCTTTTGATTCGACAACCACACTCAGCCATAGCCACGCCATTTCACTTTGTTCATCAATTTCAATTGCTTTTTCCAGCATTTGACGTGCCTTAGCCTTATCGTCAGCTTGGTAGGCTTCAACACCGGCTCGAATCATAGCATTCGCATTGGTAGACATGGTTTGCCTCCGTCCTGTAGTCTATCTTCTAGCAATAATAGCACGAAATCAGTTTTTGGGGTAAATGTTTTGTCAGAATTAAAAGATTTAGATTTGCGACATCATCGAATGAATGAAGGCAGTAAAAATAGAGCAGGCTACGATAAGTCGCAATCGTAGCCTGCAACCCAATCATTACGGCGTAAGCAATGTTAGGGATGATATTTGTCTATATTGACACTATTTATCAGTCGCAACAGCTTTATTGAGAATGTCGATAAATTCATCAAGAGGTACACGATGGATTTTCGCCGCCCATTCAACTGTTAGGGCTTTAGTGAGCAGTCTTCTGACTGAATAGCGCCCAACTCGTTGTACACCAAATACTTCCATAACAGGAGCGATATCTCCATATTCCTCTAAGATTTCTGATACTCGCGTGTTTTTTGTGATTTCCATACTATTTCTCCATACTACTCTAGCTCGGAAAGAGTTTTTAATGTTTGAGGTTACCTTGCTTATGGCAGTTAAATCAGAATACGATCCAGATACTTAGTGAGTGCATCCAACTGTAATTGTTGATTGCGATAGGCGATATGAGTATCAGGTCTTATTAAATATAGACAAGATTGCGCTGCTCTATATGTTTGATGAATACGGTTATTGGTATCCACAATCACTGATGGAGACTGTTCATTCGCAATATAATCCTTATTGGCGATGATAAGTGGGCGAATCGGTGCTTTATACTGCCCTTTGACATGTTCAGCTATCATAGACAATGTTTTCATTGATGCTGCGTCTTCCTGTCCCATGAATATCAATAAGGTGTGATGGATTCCATGAAAATGGTCGAATAATGATTCCCGTACAGTCTCACCATCTGCTTGGATAATAACGTTTGGCGCACGATATCCAGCTTTGGGCGCATTATGAAAGTCATTGGAATTTCGACTGAGTGTGTGAAGCACCTTTTTGATAGATAAGTCATCTACTACATCTTGGGACACCACCGGACTCTCCTGATAATGAATGTTCAGCATTGCAACGTTGCGTCCCAACTGATTTTGGACAAGATCGGTATTGATTAAGATATTGCCTATTCGATTACGTAGCGACTGGCTAATCGGGTGATTGGTGGTGATAATCTGAGTCGCCATGCTAACTCTCTTGATGAGGTTTTCAGCAACTTGATGGCGTTCGGTTTCAAAACTATCCAGCAAGATAGATTTTGCCTGTCCGTGTTGTACAAGGGCTAATTTCCATATCAGATTGTAAGCATCTTGAATACCTGAGTTCATGCCTTGTCCGCCAACAGGGCTGTGAATGTGTGCAGCATCTCCCGCGAGAAAGACTCGTCCTTGTCGGTGTTTGGATACGACAAAATGTTTGACAGAGAAATGAGATGTCCACCCTATATCACTTAACTTCATCGAGAAGTGAGTGCGTTTATCCATTAATTCTTGCAACATCTCTAATGTGATGTCAGGCGGCTGATCAGGTCTCAGAGTTGGCATATGGAATATCAAGCGACGATATTGTGGCTCTGGTAAGGGGACAATCAATACAACGCCATCTGCGGCTAGAATGTTATAGCCTTCGTCTTCCGGTAAATCCGATTCGATTTTAACATCTGCCAAGATGAATATCTCATCATCAGCGTGTCCTTCGAAATGAAGATTTACTAATTTTCGGGTTGTACTACGCGCTCCGTCACTACCAATGACCCAAGAAGCATCTACTGTTTCATGACTGCCATCTGCTTGCTTGAGCGTCACACTCACAAAATCAGCCTGCTGCTTGATATCGTACAATTCTGTTTTTCGCTCGACATATACGCCTAATTGGTTCAACTTTTCCTCTAAGCACCGTTCAGTGTCACTTTGGGGAATACTTAACCAAAATGGATAGAGTGTATCTTTCCAGTCCAATTCTTCAAACACAATCCGCGCCATTGATTTGTTTTGGTCATAGATATTGAGCGCAGTGAATATTTGCCCACTTGCCAACACATCATCAACCAAGCCCATATCGTGAAAGACTTCCAATGTGCGAGCATGTGCAACCAGTGCTTTGGAATAAATAGAGCGTGCATCATTTTTATCAACGATACGCACCGATAAGCCATGCCTCACGGCTTCAATAGCGGCAGTTAAGCCAGTTGGACCCGCTCCGATAATGATGACATCTAGCAACTTACTCATTTGCAAGGACTCCGTTTGCTGCTTCGGGTAGTGTATACATGCTCAATAATACAGTCAGCGTTTCATTACTCACTATCTCATGTGGGATATTCGGCGCAATATAAAACCATGCGCCTCGACTAACTGTGTGCGTCTCATTACCTACTGTAACACTTCCCATACCTGATATAATTTGTAATGTCAGTATTTGGGGGGATACGTGTTCTTTGATTGTATGTCCTGTAGGTATTGTCAATAACATCGCATTGAATTGCTTCTGATGATGAAGCGATGTGGTTTGCAGATTTTGATTGGCATCACTATTCGTCGTAGACTCAAGATTTGCACAAAAGGTATAGCGATTGCTTGCTTTTAGCATAATTGCATCTCATTTCAGCCAAATTTTGCGTCATTACTTGCGTAACAAACTATGTGCGATAATGCCCTAACAGTTATCTCATCTTGTAATGTTGTGTGAGGTGCGATGAAACCCTGAAAGTTTCACAAGTGCGATACTAAACATAAGCATACTAGGCTTTGTGTGACCTGTATTCAACTTTTGTTGAATTTGGGCAGAATGAAAGAAATCGCTAAATGGAAGAATCTATCAGAAAGAGAAAACAGGTATGAATAGTGCATTAAACGCCTTAGGCAAAATCTCATACTTTTCCGAAATTGACGAGCAATTACAGAAGGAATTAGCCCGACATGCTCATCTCATGACCATTGAAAGCGGCGAAATTCTTCTGCTAGAAGGGGACGAGTCGCAAGCCGTTTATGTTGTGGCTTCCGGCTGGCTTAAAAGTAGCAAATCATCACCCAATGGACGTGAGCATGTTTTACGATTTATCGGAGCAGGCGAAACATTTAATGAAGTTAGTGTTCTGATTGAAACCACAAATTCTACCACTATAACGGCGCTAGAACCTTCTGAGCTATATGTCATTCACCGCAAGGCGATTCTTGACTTATTAGATAAATATCCTCGATTAGCCCGTACCATCATACAGAGATTGGCAAGTACCGTTCAATTTTTGTTTACTATGATAGAAGACTTATCGTTACGCTCAATTGAAGCCCGTCTCGCACGATATTTGTTGGAGCAAGCCTCAGATGACACCCTCCACCGTCCAAGATGGGCTACTCAAGCAGAAATTGCAAATCACTTGGGGACTGTCCCGAATGTTCTGAATCGTTCGCTTAAGAATTTGGAACAAGAAGCATTGATAAAAGTTGAGCGACATCAAATTAAAATATTGAACATCTCCGGATTAGCTGAACGTGCTTCACTCGATAAATAACCCAAATCTATCAGTCGATATTTTGTACGGATGCTGATGAGATTTTTGTGGTCAATCAGAAATGATTGTTGAGGCAATAGGGTAAACAAAAACCCGACTCTACAGTCGGGTTTTTGTAATATCGTGCGGAGAGGGTGGGATTCGAACCCACGGTCCAGTGTTACCCAGACAATCGCTTAGCAGGCGATCCCAATCGTCCACTCTGGCACCTCTCCCATATTGTAAGAAATATAGTTTTGTTAAAGCGGAGAGGGTGGGATTCGAACCCACGGTACACTTGCATGTACGCTGGTTTTCAAGACCAGTGCATTCGTCCACTCTGCCACCTCTCCATAGTGACAGTGGCACGCTTGCTTGACAAGATGGAATTCTAGCATAATCCACGCCCTGAGTCAACGTGGAATCAGTGTAAAATCAGGACAATCATTGAGTCCCATGCTATCCGCTTATATACTGATACCATGTGAATGATAAGGCAGAGAAGTCAATGCAATACGTACTATTCGGAATTGTTGTCGTCGGGTCAATTATTTACGCCGCCAATATGCAGCAAGTCAATCAGGGACAAGGGCGACTCGTTAAAGGCTTGCTTCTATTTTTGTCGATATTGGGCATCTCGTTTGGCGGTCTGGTTTTATTAACAGCTATCGGGTCATCATTGGGCGAGGCATCAGCAGAACAGGTCGAAAACCCAGAAATTGGTATCGGGGTTGCATTGGCTTTCATCGCTGTTAGTCTTGTTTTGGGCAGTAGCAGTATGATTGTCGTTGTTTCGCTTCGTGCGCGACAGTGGATTGCACGCACTGTCATTCGTAGCGGCAAGCATCAACGCCGTTATCGCCCCGATTCTATGGTTCATACCACAGCGATTGTCTTAGCCTTGCTTGCGATATTATTTGTGCTGGGTAATTTCATCTTGGCAGGTGGCATCGAAGGATTAGCGGCTGAATTTGAAGCGAGTGGCTCGTCGTTCGGTGAATTACTCGGCAATGTGTTGATGTTTGTGCTATTTGCCTTAATCGGTGTGGGCTTATTCATTCGGCGCAATGGACAGCAAACACTACAACGACTGGGCTTAAATACCATAACATCGCGTCAAGTGCTGATTGGTGCAGGTGCTGGCTTCATGATGTTCTGGATAGCATGGGGTCTTTTGGCAGCGTGGACATTATTTGCCTCACCAGAACAAATAGCCGAGCAGACCGCCGCATCTGAACAATTGTTTCTTGCGTATAGTAGCTCCTTATTGGCAGGATTCATGCTGGCTATCACGGCTGCCATTGGCGAAGAAATCTTGTTTCGAGGGGCAATACAACCGATTTTTGGCATCTTCTGGACGAGTGCGTTTTTCGTATCACTGCATTCACAATACATCCTCACGCCAACAGCCGTCGTTATTTTTGGTGTTGCTGTAATGTTTGGTTGGCTACGCTACCGTTTCAATACAACAACGGCTATCATGGCACATTTTGTCTATAACTTCATCCCATTTTTGCTTGTTTGGACAGTCGGACAATTTCCAATGGAGAGCGTCATACGTTAATGTCAACCTCTGCCTGTGTTAGACAACAATTTGCAAATCAAACTCCATTATGTAGGAGATATGAATGATAAACCTCTATGATTTATCTCGTGACCAAGTCGAATCGCTGCTTGCTTCATGGGGGCAACCGCGTTTTCGTGCTGACCAACTCTACGGTTGGCTCTATGAACGACGTGTCGATAATTTTGATGCGATGACTAATCTACCGAAGGCATTACGCGAACGACTTGTCGCAGAAACCGTACTTGGCACATTGAATCTTGTCACTGAACAGCGCAGTAAAGATGGCACAATTAAACGCCTCCATAAACTGCATGATGGTCAACTGATTGAAGCGGTATTGATGCCGTATGCTGACCATCGCCGCACTGCCTGTATTTCATCACAAGCAGGATGTGCTTTCGGCTGTGTTTTTTGTGCAACTGGGCAAATGGGTTTTGCACGCAATCTGACAGCGACTGAAATTTTTGAGCAAGCGATGTTTTTCGCCCGTGAGTTGCAAGCAAACGGTGAACGTCTTAGTAATGTAGTGCTGATGGGGATGGGTGAGCCTTTCCATAATTATGATGCTGTGCTGGAAGCGATTCGCCGTATTATGGATGATTTGGGTATTGGGGCGCGACATATCACAGTGAGTACCGTCGGGCTTGTGCCGCAGATTCGCCGTTTTGCCGATGAAGGCTTACAAGTCACACTCGCTATTAGTTTACACAAGGCAACTGATGAGGAACGCTCGGCTTTGTTACCTGTGAATAAACGTTGGAATCTCGCGGAATTGATAAGTGTCTGTCATTATTACATGGAGACAACAGGGCGACGGATTACGTTTGAATGGGCAGCCATCGCAGGTGAAAATGATACCCCTATTGAAGCGCACAAATTAGGGCATTTACTCAAGGGCTTAATGTGTCATGTCAATATCATCCCCTTAAATCCTACAGGTGGCTATGCAGGTCAACCGGCTGATTTAGATGCTATCGAAAACTTTATTGACATTTTAAGTGAATATGGTATCAGCGCGACAGTGCGTGTGCGGCGTGGTATTGATATTGATGCCGGTTGTGGACAGTTGAAATCTAACGTGATTAACCCGAAAACAATACCGATGACATCGTGATGAAAGATTATTTATGACTCCTGTACAACATATTGCATTTGGTTTCGCTTGCCTATTGATTGGCTTGTCTAAAGGTGGTTTAGGCGGACCCTTGCCTGTTTCGATGGTGATTCCGATGTTGTCACTGGTCATGGATCCGCGTGAGGCTGTGCCACTGACCACACCCTACCTCATTTTTGCTGATTGGTTTGCATTGCGAGCTTATTGGCGCAAATGGGATACAGAGCAAGTTCGTTTGTTGCTGCCGATGGCAATCGTGGGCGTTATTATTGGTGGATTGACCTTGAGCATAATCCCAGAAAATGCTTTGATTTTAGTGATTGCTGTTGCGACGCTGATTGTGATTATCTATAAGCTGGCATCAGACCGCTTTGAGGCACTGGAATATGAGCCGCGTACATGGCATGGCTATTTAGCAGGGTGGGCTTCCGGCTTCACTTCGACATTAGCCAATGCAGGGGCATTCCCATTCACAATTTATATGTTGCTGCAAAAGAAACTATCGTCTGTGGCATTCATTGGCACTGTGACATTGTTTTTTGCGATTATCAATCTGCTGAAAATCCCTATTTTTATTCAACAAGATTTGCTCAGTACAGATAGTCTCTTAAGTGTGATTTGGGCGTTGCCCATCATTCCATTCGGTGTATGGCTAGGGCGTAAATCCTTAGATTATATTAGCCAGCAAACCTTTCAGCGTGTCATGATGGGCTTGTTGATTCTCACAGTATTCTTGTTATTTGGAAATTTGCTATAGCGCCGCAGTTTCATCTGGTGTGATGATAGAGCGTTGACTATCGTGCGGACGGTTTTTCAGCACCTTTTCAATCTTGTGCTCCAACTCGGCGCTCAAAGTGATATCGAGTGCCTTCAAATTGGACTCGATATGCGATGGCTTGGTTGCCCCTGTAATGACACTATCTACGTTGGGATGTGCCATCGCCCACGCCAGCGCGAGAGCCGAGGGTTCATACCCATATTCACGCGCCAATTGACTGATTTCACGCGCTTTGGCAATACGGTCATCCGAAAAATTATCCCAATTACTCTTTGCTGCACCACGACTATCTGGCGGAACACCATCATCATACTTGCCTGTCAGTAATCCTTGTGCAAGAGGCGACCATACCACAGCACCAATGGCGAATTTATCTAATACCTGTTCCAAGTCACCCTCAACCAATTCACGGTCAAGCATATTGTATTGTGGTTGTTCCACCACCGGACGATAAGCATTGTATTTGTCAGCCGCCGCTACAGCTTCTTCAATCTGACTCCCTAGCCACATGCTCGTACCCCAATAGAGAATTTTACCTTGACGAATCAAATCTTCAATGGCGCGTACCGTTTCATCAGTGGGGGTCTCTTTGTCATAGCGGTGACAGAAGAAAATATCAACATAGTCCATATCAAAATTTCGCAGCGATTTTTCGACAGATTCAAAAATATGCTTGCGTGATAGCCCTCTGTCGTTGACATCATCGCTCTGGGGCCAATAACATTTGGTGCTGATGACCAGTTTTTGGCGGTCATAATCTTTGACAATTTCGCCAACCGCTTTTTCTGCGCCGCCGCGTGCATAAGCATCGGCACAATCAATAAAATTAATACCACTTTCAATCGCTGCCCGAATACAATTTTTGGATGCTTCAAATGCCATGGCATCACTACCATAGGTGAGCCATGCCCCAATCGAAATTGCACTCACTTTCAAACCACTTGTCCCGATGCGACGATATTCCATATCTGCCATTTGTTAAAACCCTTTCTCATGAAAATTCCAATAAACCTATTATAGCGAATCACAATCATAATGGGCTTAAGCATGGTTTTAACTGGATTGCATAGCAGCGCCACCTATTTATTTTGGCATCCATGGCTTGTAGTTGAGGAGTTGCTAATTGGCTTTATGGACTATATGATTCATATGATGAATGAGAGACTATACGGAGTCACTATATGGGAAGTTATAGCAAAGTGAAAATTGCTCCTTCGTTGTTAGCGGCAGATTTCATGCAATTAGGGCAGCAAATTAAGGATGCAGAAGCAGCCGGCGCAGACTTACTACATTATGATGTGATGGATGGGCGCTTTGTCCCCAATATCACGATGGGTATGTTCATTCTGAAGCAAGTGCGACAAATCACGACATTGCCTTTGGATGTTCATTTGATGATAGTTGAACCTGAACGCTATATAAAACAATTCGCTGATGCCGGAGCGAATAGTATCAGCGTCCACATCGAAGCGTGTCCCAATTTGCATCGTACCTTACAACTTATTCGAGAATCTGCTTGCAAAGTGGGCGTAGCAATCAATCCTCATACGCCTGCTGACCACCTAAGCGAAATTATTACGATGCTTGATATGATTAACGTCATGACTGTTAATCCCGGTTTTGGTGGACAACAATTCTTGCAAACAATGACTTCTAAAATAGCGACATTGCGTGCCATGATAGGAGATGTACAAGGTGAGGTCGATATTGAAGTTGATGGTGGTATTAACGTAGAAACGGCTAATGATGCAGTCCAAGCCGGAGCGAATATATTGATTGCAGGAACTACCATTTTTCGCCATCCTAATGGTGTCCAAGCCGGAATTGATGCCTTGCGAAATTCGTTAGAGCAAACAGCCGAATAATAGAGAGGATAGTGCTTTCAGCTATTAGCTAGTCAGCATTTCAGCTTGCCAGAAGATATTTTATCCTTGATTCAGGATGATTTTGGCGACTTTGGCGTTTTGGCGGTTCAAAAATCAGGAATAGGTATTTTGGGACTGGTCGGGCATCTTAACATATTGCCGTTTTCTAGGTAGTGTCTCGCAAAATGCCGCGCTTAATGCTAGTATTTGAAGTGTGCCGTTTTGCTTTACTGACAAAATTTCTTGGACTCATCTGATACAAATGCTGATTTTATAGCGTAGCATATCAGCATAGATGGGGTTTTGAATATTATAGACATTTGGTTTATTGAGGGCAGTTGCTATGGTAGTCGAAGTACGTTCTGATACAGTTGACGGTAAACTTTTAACGTGGATGTTAGGCGCGGGCGTACATTGGCTCGACTATCACAAAGATCAAGTCAATGATATGAATGTGTTCCCCGTCCCTGATGGCGACACAGGAACTAATATGCTGCTTACGATTCGTAATGCCTATCAACAAGTGGCACATTTGGAGGAACACCATGTCGGCATTATTTTTGAGCAGATTGCACGCGGCGCATTAATCGGTGCGCGAGGCAATTCTGGCACGATTTTGTCGATGTTGCTGCGTGGATTTTCACAAGCTATCAAAGATAAAGAGGTCCTGGATGCCGATGCTTTTGTACAAGGTTGCCAGAGTGCAGTCGATTATGCGTATGAGACGGTTCGTAGTGTCATGGAGCCTGTTGAAGGGACGATTTTAACGGTAGCGCGTGAGTCTGCCGCCGCCCTCAAAGAACATGCGCGAGATGAAAGCCATCTCAAAGTCTTGCTTTCAAAACTGATTGTGGCAGCGTATAAATCGCTTGAAAATACCCCCAATCTGCTACCCAAACTCAAAGAAGCGGGTGTTGTTGATTCGGGCGGTATGGGTCTGGTGTATATTTTGGAAGGAATGCAACGCTTTTTAGATGGCGAACCTGTCACCTTTGAAGATGGCGGTGTCAAGGTAGCGGTTGTAGAAAATGAGGCGTGGCAAGATGCGCTTGTCCCCGATGATGAAGAAGGTTATGGCTACGATGTGCAATTCTTGATGCTTGGCAAAAAGATGGATGTCAAGCAAATTCGCCAAGATATCAGTGCTATGGGATGGTCGCCCCTGATTGATGGCGGTGATAGTCTCATCAAAGTGCATATTCATGTCCATAATCCGGGTGAACCGCTTACTTATGCGATTGGTCTCGGTGTGGATTTAGACGATATTGTGGTCGAGAACATGCAAGCACAATATCTGCAATATGTACAAGACCGTAGTGAACGTGAGTCCAACGAGGGTGCGACAGAGAACAATATTGCACAAGTTAAGAATGTGGCTGTCATCACAGTGGCACGCGGCGCTGGTTTAGAGAAATTATTGAGCGAATACGGTGCGGCACGGGTTATCGTTGGCGGACAAACCATGAACCCCAGTACCGAAGATTTTCTCACGGCTATGGAATCGTTAGATGCGAAAGAAATTGTCTTGTTGCCCAATAATGGTAATGTCATTATGGCAGCACAGCAAGCCGCAACATTAATCGAAGGACGCAAGGTGCGCGTTGTACCGAGTAAAACTGTCCAACAGGGGATTACGGCATTGCTCGCCTATATGGATATGCAAGCGAGCAGTTCATTAGATGGTATTTTCAATTGTATGTGTGAGCATTTGGGGCAAGTGGTCAGTGGCGAAGTGACGACGGCTGTTCGTGATACGACTTATGATGGTCTGGAAGTTCAGACGGGCGATAATATTGGCCTGCTCAATGGTAAAATGAAAGTTTCTCGCACCTCAGTTAATGAAACTGTCCAAGCCCTCCTGCATGAAGCGCGTGCTGCTGACTATGAACTCATCACACTCTATTATGGTGAAGGGGTTGGTATCAAACACGCTGAGGCACTGGCAGGTAAACTCGAAGATGAATTTAACGACTTAGAATTTGAGGTCGTCTATGGTGGACAACCACTGTATCCTTACCTGATTAGTATTGAATAAGTTGAATATGGCAAAATATCATATCGTGACAGATAGTGGCGCACGCTTTAGCAACCCACGTTTGCTACAACAATATCCCGTTACTGTTCTTCCCTATAAATTGGATTTTGGTGGCAATCTGTATCGGGAAGGCATTGATATGGACTACGATGAGATTATGCGCCTTATTAAATCTCAGAGCAAGCCGCCTAAGTTGGATGCACCTACTGTTGAAGAATATGCCAAACTATATGCCAAGCTATCACGAGCTTATGATGCGATTATTTCTATCCATACCTCACGCGAATTAACGCAAAGCTGGGATAACGCCCGTCATGCCGCCCAACAGGTCAAAGACTCGGTTGAAATCGTCGTGGTTGATTCCCGTTCGATTTGTGCCGGACAAGGGATGTTGGTGCGCGTAGGAGGGCAGGCTGCACTTGAGCAATTATCGTTTGAAGAGGCGGTGAACAAAGTTCGTAATGCTGTAGACCGTCTTTATTCAACTTATTTTGTAGAATCACTGGACTTTTTGCAGCAAAACACCATCTTATCAGAATCACGGGCGATATTAGGAACGATGTTGAACATCAAGCCAATCGTCAGTATGGAAGAGGGTATACCGATTGTGACTGAAAAAGTGCGGACACGTTCGCAAGCGATAGACCGTTTGGTAGAATTTCTAGTAGAGTTTGATTCCCTAGATGATGCGATGATAGTGCAAAATCGTGTCCATATCACAGAGCAAGCACGCACATTACAAGACCGCTTATCATCAGAATTTCCGGGTCGGCATTTTCCATATACAATGTATGGGGCAGCTTTAGGGGTTTTATTAGGCGGTGATGCAACTGGTATTGTGGTTTTAGAGAGCGAAATAGAAGGATTTGATAATGGCTAAGAAAAAAATTAAGATTATTACTGACAGTGTGTGCGATGTGCCTCCAGATTTATTGGAAAAGTGGCAGATTGATGTTGTTCCCTGTTATGTTAATTATGGGGGTGAAAGTTACGCTGATGATGGTCAAGAACTAGACCGCACGAAATTTTACCAAGCGGTTTCTTCTATGAAAGATTTTCCATCAACAGCCGCGCCACCACCAGCGGTTGCCGAAGATATCATTTCACGCGCTATTGAAGGCTATGATTACCTCATCAGTATCAATGTAGCAGAAAGCCTCAGTGGGACATATAACAATGTGCGGATTGCGGCTAACAATGTTGCCCCTGACCGTATCACAGTTATTGATAGCGAAACCGTGAGTATGGGGATTGGTTGGCAAGCGATTGTCGCCGCAGAAGTCGCCGCAGAAACAGGCGATGTTGAGGTTGTTAAAAAGGCGGTTGAAGGCACAAAAAATAAACATAGATTGTACGCGATTATCTACACAATGGAATTTCTAAGACGCAGTGGACGTGTTAGCAGCGTCGTGGCTGGTATCGGTTCAATTTTACAAATTAAGCCGATTGTGACCGTGCAGGAAAAAGGGAATGTCGAAGCGGTGCATCGCGTTCGTACCTTTAGCAAAGCGCGGCGCAAACTCAAAGAATTATTGGATGCTGAAGGGACATTAGACCGTCTCGCTATTATCCATACACAAAATGAAGAGGGCGCACGCGATTTCCGAGAAGAACATCGGGCGGTCATGCCAGAGAATACGATTATTACCGAAGTGGGACCGACACTAGGGACACATATTGGCTTAAATTCACTCGGATTTGTATCTATTCGCAAGTGACTTCCTGCACATTTTCAAAATTTTCGCTATACAACAGAAAATTTGTGCATTATTGTATCGTACTAAGGTCTGGAAAGAAGTTCAAAAGAAGATGAACCACAAAGACGCAAAGAACACGAAGAATCTTAGTAACTGCTCAGGGGTATTGTAACGGAAATTGAGAAAAGATGGTACAATCTGAAACATGAATGAGATACGCGAGCAATTGAGACAACTGAATAAAGGTATCTATTCAGCTATCCGTGAGATTCCTTCGGACAGGCAGAAGCCAGTCCCTGCAATTTGCCTTTTTTGACCCTATCTTCGTGTCCTTCGCGCCTTCGTGGTGAATTTTTAGGCATTTTCTCATGGATAGG
>JAUZRW010000005.1 GCA_030950085.1 Anaerolineae bacterium | reverse complement strand
TCAAAACCAAAGCGGATGCTGTCGGCAAAACCTTGTACGCGCTTGTTCATGATTTGTTATATGAATTTCTCAAGGCGGAGTTGCGTGACCCACGCATTCCTGCTCTTGATACCGCTTAGAAGCGAAAGTCCTAATTATAATACACTTCAAATGTTTCAATGTCATGTGACCAAACAAGGGCGGAAGGCAAAACGGCATCTCGCGCAGCCAAGCCAAATCTGATATCACAATCATAATGGAATGCTTTGACCTCTTCTATGGTTGGTGTACGTTCATCTGTTAAATCTTCCACAACAATACAACGGTTTTCACCCAAAGAATCCACAGTACTATGAGACACCGCAGATGTCCCACTGTAAGTTTCTTCACTTTCAGGGTCGCGGAAGGTTAAACGCCGAATAACGTCAAAGGGGATGGCTTCAGTACCGGAGTTGCGGATAACTAAATAGCCTTGATTCCAATGTAGTTGAATTGTCATAAATGGCAGTTGTCCATACGGCGTGGTAAATATTCTTGGATTTGGTATGATAAGTGTAGGTGTTGAGTATATTGATGCTGTTTGAACTTGCGCTAATATAGTTTGTTGAGCTGCAATTCGCGTACTGTTTAACATGAACTCTGTTTGGTTTGCTTGAATAGTCTGAAAAACCTCAGCATTGTGTGTAGCAGTCTGATTGTTAGCCGTATTTAGTGTTGCCATCGCTTCCGTTGCTCGCTGGACACTCGGCTCTGGTATGGCAGTAACAACCTGCTGTGTAATTGTAGCAATTGATTGGGCAGTTGCTGTTCTATTCAGCACATTCTCTGTTTCTACAAGTGCAGTTGCTGTAAATTGCAAGGCAACATCTGTTGCTTGATTATTAACTTGGTTCAATGCTATTTCTGCTACGATTGTTGATAAAGCCTCTTGTGTTAATTGTAAATTATTCCCTTCCAATGCCTGTGCCGCCTGCATTTGGACAACTTGTGTTTCCAGTGATTGATTCAAAGCAATGGTTGTGCTTTGTTCATCGAGTGCTGTCTGCGTTTGGACAACTTGTGTTTCCAGCGATTGATTCAAAGCAATGGTTGTGCTTTGTGCTTCAAGTGCCGCTTGTGTTCCTGAAGCGTCGAACACAGGGGTTGCACTTGCTTGAACCGATGTTTCTGTTGGTCTTAAATTCGGGATAACTGCTTCCCCTGTATAGTTAATGACAACTTGATTGGGTCTTCCCGTACTATTTCCATCACACATCTGGACATAAATAGTATTGAAACCTTGCCCACCTTCTAAGAAATAGGTATAAGGATTTACGTTGGTGAATGGAAATCTAATCCACCCGTCTAGCAAAGCCTCATTAGGTGGAGGACAAGTAATCATCTCCGCCGCAATACTAGATATATTTACGGTTATGACAGTACCTAGCGTGGCTGGCAAACGACCTGTCGGAGAGTGGCGTTCATTATGAATCAGCAATCCAATTTCCGGTTCATCCCATTCGTAGGCATACTCATAACGTTGTTCAATCTTATGATTTGGATTAACAGGAATAATGGGAAACACATTCGGCTGCGAACCGAAAATGAAGACATAATAGTAACGTGTTACACCCTGATGAAAAGCGATACCAACTTCTCGATAATCACTACTCAGCGTTTGTTGATACAAAAGTTCATCAGGCAGACGATTATACAAATATTCTAAAACACCGGGTGTGTCAATCGTTGGATCTGGAGCAATGTTCGTCACAACCCATGATCGCATATCTGCAACATAGTCTGTATCAAAGTATGGCTGATAATTGACACCACGTAACCAATCGGTCAAGAAAGTTCCATCGCCTCTTATGTATTGATTGCCGATATTATTTGCGGGGCGTGATGCCAAGTCATATACATGGTCTTGGGCAACTTGACATAATAATGGACTGAAGGCTAAAGGCAAAAGATTATTCCGCCTGCGAAATTCATTAACACCATCCCATAAACGCCGTGCAGCATCTCTATCACATAAAGTACCGGTCTCTGGTGTTATTGGCGCAAAAACAGGCAGTAAATTTGTTCTGTCTTGTGCTTGTAACGTCCCTAACATTATAATAAATAGACAAAGAACATAAGCAATACGGAAATAGCGCATAACATACTCCCACAACATACCCTTTAGATAAACCCTAACAAACACATTATAACGTTATTCTTCCGTTATGAAAATAAATCCCCTATAAATTTATAGATTTTGACCAGCATGTAGACAGATTGTTATATTTGTGTTTGAATTAGTGTCAGACTATAATACTTGATAATACTGTTGATTGAACTATATGAGGGACATAATGTCGAAAAATCTATTCTTTCAGTTACGCTTTCGCAGTGGCGTGATTATCGCGCTAGTTGCGGCACTGATTACCTTACTGTATGCAAGTTTCCTCTTCTCTGGTAGAGGTGCTATTTCGGTTGTACCGCAAGCCGCAGAATTGGTAATAACACCGACTGATTTTCCGTGTACAGCAGATGGGTCTGAGTGTACGACGGGCAGTGTTTATGGGTATTTGTGGCGCAGTTTTGGCAACGGCATCAAAAATACTGTTGTGCCGCCGGATACCATCACCATCGCGTGGTTTTTCCGCTTACAAGTGATGGCGGCGACTTTAGTAGTGGCTTTCCTGTATTTTCGCTCAACCCTTGTTTTGTGGCATAGACAAGACGAGAAAGAAAATCGCGGCGCTATTTTTGCAAAACTGCACTTATTCACGCCATTTACACATACGAATAGTCTTCGCGGATTTTTACGGGGCAATCTGCGTTATTTTGTGCCGCTTTTCTTCATCTCTATCTTGCTGACCTATATTGTGTCATCGGCAGGAGGGTTGCTCATATCGGTTTTATTCAAGGGTTTATCGTTCACAGCGCCACAAGCTATTTTTGTGAGTGTGATACTGGCAGCCGCGAGTGGCTATCTGCTTGTTCACTGGCTGAGTGCTGCCGATACCCGTGATTTGCTCAATATCAGTCTATGGGTTGCGGCAATTGGCTTGGGAGGGACATTCTACCTTGCTGAAGATGATTGGTGGAAATTGGCAATTAGTCAAACGGGCATTGATTCGCAAGCTGCGCCTTTATTGACACTGACACTCATCACCCTCAGTTTAGCCTTCATCCTCTTGATGCGTGATATTGCCAATCTCTATACAGTGTTGTTTGATAATTTAGATAAACCCTCTAAACCAACACAACAACACCTAGAGCGTATCTACACGATTTGGATTGTGGCATTTTTCTTGATAGGGTTTATCGGCATTTTCCCAAATGTTAAAAGCATTGGATGGATGAATACCTTACATGACTTTGCGGCTGGGGTTGTCCCTTTACTGCTGATTTTGACGGGTAAAATCTGGTTTACACAGGTGATGGCACGTCATCTTCTGCCACGCTTTTTCCGCTATACGATAATCGGATTGGCAATTGCAGATTATATTTTCTTCAGCCTAAATCTATTCGGTGGCATCAGTCTGACCGCGTTTGAAATTTGGTTATTTGTGTCGATGGGTATTTGGTTGTATGGTTTGGTCACTATCGGACTCGAACTGGTTGATGATTTACCCTCGCCCAATTTAGATAGCCTCCCTATCAGTGAATGCCCACTTTATCGAGGTATGATGTGGACAGTGACTATCGCTGTGATAGTGGCGATTTTCGGCGCGATTTTTGGCTAAATAGTATCGTTTATGGGCATTGTGTGTTTTCGCTAATAAGCAGAATCCGCTATTATTGATAGTCACACTTAAACACCAAACGCATGGGCTAATTCTATAATGACCACCACAGTCAATCAGGATACATCAGAGCAAGAAAAACCAGAAAACGAAGCACCCAAGAAGCCACGCTCTATATCTAACTTAATCCTGCGCCTGATGACAGGCTTGATTGGGCTTCCCTTGATTGTTTTCCTTATTTTCTGGGGGGGCTGGCTCTATACAATTATGGCGAGCTTGCTGGCAATATTGGGAACAGCCGAATTTTATTTTATGGAGCGCACAAAAGGCAGGCAAAACAACGCGATTATTGGCATTGCAGCCGCGATTGCCGTATTGCTGTCTTTTCATTGGCGCGAACCACGTTTGTGGCAAGCGGCGGTTGTTATCAGTGTGATTTTGACTTTCACACTGGAATTTGTGCGGAGTGGGCAAGGGCAACACAGCTTCATACGGACGGTGACAACACTCGGCGGTAGTTTATATATTGCTTTTCCGCTTGCCTTCGTGATTGCTATTCGACAAGTTGAACCCTTCGGTATTCATTGGGTGGCGGCTATTTTATTTTGTACGTGGGGGACAGATACTTTTTCTTATATGTTCGGTAGTATGTTTGGCAAGACGAAACTCGCGCCCAAACTATCGCCCAAGAAAACAGTTGAAGGCGCAATCGGCGGTGTCATTTTTGGTGTGCTACTGCCGATACTTTTGATGTTACGAATCGACAACTTTGCATGGACGATGTTGCCGCTATTCATCATAAGCCCTTTCGCAGGGATTGCAGGCGATTTATTTGAAAGTGGTGTCAAACGCTACTTCGGGATTAAAGATTCGCATATTCCGGGCTTCGATGTGATACCCGGACATGGTGGTGTATTAGACCGCATGGATAGTGTTTTGTGGATTATTCCACTCTTCTATGCCTATTTGCTCATCATCGGCAAACTGCCGCTTCCCTTCTGATGGGTTGTTTCGTTAGTTTGTGGCTCATTCAGGGCTTCAATTTAGATATCGCTGTAGAATCTGGAAAAACATAAAAAAACTGAATCACTCAGGCTTCGGGCAATAACTGTTTGCCTGTGGCTAAATCCATATTCAACAATTCGCTGGTTTCCTGTGCTTGTCGTCCGATAATTTTTGCAATGGTACAAATAATGTCACGCGCTTCTTGCCACGTTAATTCTTGCCGTTGCCCTAATTTTTGGGCGCAAACCTCTTCTGCAATACTCTGATAATGCAAGGCAATTGTCGGCTGATGGTCGCGCAGATTCTTGCGTTTCGTGAGTTGCAATTCTTTCTTCAAGTTGGCGGCTGTTCGTCCCCACAAACCGCGATAAACATCATCAGTTGCAACCGCATAGTGATAGGGTGTCAGAACATCTATCACGAATTCTGACAGTGCAGCCGTGAATTTGTTGCGCTTGATTTTGCTGTCGATACGCATCTGAATCCATCGGTCATTCTTACCACGCTTGCGATGATAGTCGATAAAGGCATCTAGCAGTTTGTCGGCATCTTTCATCGTTTTAGCGAGTTTGTCGGGTTCACGCCGCACTTCATCGACAAAGGCACCGGCTGATGCTAGAAAACGCCGTACTTCATCTAACATAGGGCGGTCACGCTTGACGCGCATATATTGGGCAATGAGATACAAGCCTTTGTCATCTACATGATCGCGTTTATGGACTCTTCCATTTGATGTGGTGTATGGCAAACGTACAATTGAATTGGACATACGCTTTCCTGCATCTGTTTTTTTGAACATAGACCATAGATTGCGAATATCTTTCTGTCCCGTAAGCCCACGCATCCAATCTTGCACGGCATAAACCATACCATTTTCAGTTTGGATATGGGCAAGTGGGAAATTCCAACGTTTTGCAACAATCAAGGGAAGTGGGGTATTATCATTATCAATCGAATTGGAAATAAGCGGTAATTGAGTCATTTTTTCCTCCTTACTGAGGTTATGCACTTTTGAAATGGATAGCACTCTGTCCCAAAAGCTAAAGCATTTGGCAAATCTTTGTCGCAGGAAGCGCACTAAAAGGCGCTCCGACCTGCTCTTTTGCCCCTTTTAGTGGGCATGGCTTTTGAATAGCTGAGTGGTTTTTAACCCTCAGCGATAGACAAATGACTTCAAAGCAAAAAACGCATCACTTTAGTCCGTATAAATCTTATTAACGATATTATACATCAAATCACAAAAACGTCAACTAAATCTAGGTAATATGGTGAAATATGAAAAAGCGTAAAGTGAGAAATCGTCTTTTAGAATTGATTCAAGAACGAGAGCGAAAAAGAGGTCGTCGTATTATACTGCGCGATATTGCAGAGTTTGTTGATGTATCAGACCATACAATCACCAACTGGATTCGTAATAATGTTACGCGCTTTGATAGCAAATTGATAGAAGGCTTATGTGATTACTTTGATTGCGATGTGAGTGATTTGCTCTATTTTGAATGGATTGAAACTGGGCAATCGTCAGAAGAAGTCAATGAATAAACTGGAAGTCTAGCACAATGACATCGGCTAAAACCGACAATTGAGCCATTCTCGAACTCAGAAAAAAGGGCGATATCATCATCGCCCTTGAAACTACTTGCCAACTTTCTGAATGGGTATTATTCGCCGCGTAGAGCAGCTAATTCGTCAGTGATGAGACGTAACACCAACTCATCTAACTGTGCGACACTATAATCGCCAACCCCTTGTTCATCTTCTGCTGTGCCAACTTCAAGGTCGGTGCGGTCATCGCCGGCGCTGCCAGCATTGCTGCCGTCATAAGTCAGGAAGATGAATTGCCCCATTGTGACTTGCCCAATTTGGCGCAGAATGTATTCCCCGTCGGGTTGTAGACCACTAGAGGCAATCGGGTGAATTTTGATACCGTTTGCGAGCGCATCAAACATCATCAGCGAGTAATCGAGACCGTTATCATAGTCAAGATGCGGCGGCGCATCGGCGACAAGGAAAATGAGTTTGACCGTATTTTCATCACGCCATGCCACTGTATTCAATGCCTCATTCAACCCTTCATTGAGTGCTTCCGGTGTATCGCCACCCCCATTTGCCACGACTTGTCGCAAGGAACGTTGGAAGGTATCAATATTGGCTGTGAAATCATAAACTTGTGTCACATACTCATCGCCAAAGTCCCGATACGATACCAAGCCATAGCGCACATCAACATTACCGGGCAATGAATCAATTTGGTCAGAAATCGCCAGAATATTTTCTTGCAATTGCTGAATTTCATCACTCATACTGCCTGTGGCATCGAGCAAGAACATCACATCTAATTGTGAGCTAATTTGCTGCGTGAGTGATAATTCGACGGTTAAGGTATCGCCAATGGCATTGCGGTCTAATGTCGCTTCTTCTATGACATCATTTTTCGATATCACGACGCGGAATGTAT
The DNA here is from genome assembly GCA_030950085.1 of Anaerolineae bacterium. Lineage (GTDB taxonomy): Bacteria > Chloroflexota > Anaerolineae > Aggregatilineales > Phototrophicaceae > JAUZRW01. Next base: position 847 of record JAUZRW010000005.1, on the reverse strand, counting down.
CGACATAACGGGTATTATCGAGCAAATTGGGGAAGAACATTGTCAAGCCAGTCGCAAAAGTACGATTCTGTGTAATCAGCGATGTGCCATGATAGACTTGTACACATGCGCCCAAAACAGGCAGTCCGTTTTCATCAACGACACGGATAATCTGACGGTCTGTGACATCGCGGTCATTGACGCTGAATGGCGAATATTGGCGGAAGTAATTATTGCGATATTCTTGATAAACATCCCAATCGGCATTATCGTCAATTTCACCTGCCCGTAAGGGTTGTATTTGCTGCTGATTCAAATCTCTTGCAGACTCGCCATCGGCTCTGTCAGTATCAACGGCATCGGATTCTTCTAGCGATGTTTCGGCTTCATCGGCATCACCGCCCAAAAAACCGACAGCACTTTCTGACTCAGTTGCGGCTGTTTCCGAACGGATACGCTCATCGGCAGGGGCAGCAGGTGGCGCTTCACCACCAGAACCGACTCCACCGCCTGTATCGGGGAGCGTCATCGTATCACCAACTGCGCCTAAGGTTGTATCATCGCTAGATGTACTCGCGCCAGCTTCGCCACTCTCACGAGATTCGATACTGAGTTCAGCATCCGGTATCATGGTTGCTACGGGGGCAGATTCATCAACAGAGTCAACTTCCATATCTAGTGTTGAGCCATCATCAACGGGTTCAACTTCAATCGGTATCGGCTGCTCTTGTTGATTTGGGATATTTTGCACAGTTTGTCCATAGGATGGCAATGTCGCGCAAGCATCATCAACTGAGACGACAATCTGTGGGGGAATTTCGATTGTCTGGCGATTGGCGACAAATAGTCCAATCAGCACACCGCCAAT
>JAUZRW010000049.1 GCA_030950085.1 Anaerolineae bacterium | reverse complement strand
TCTCAAATAGATGCTTGAGAAGTTCTTCATTTTGAGGGATAGTTGACATTAGAGATAGACTTTCTACTCGCTGTTATTTACTAACTCAGCTTTTTAACGAAAGTCTTCTCTTTTTGCAAATATAGCCAAAGTCTAGGGGCGTATTGCCATACGCCCCTACAAATGAATCTTGTTTAACAAACTATCTGCGATAACGCTCTAATGCCTGTCTGACTTTGTAACTTTGTGTGAGGCGCGGTGAAACCCCGAAAAGGGCTTATTGAATATTCATGATGGTCGAATATCACAAACAAACTATCTTCTGAATTATCACTGAAGGCTCTATTTGCCAACTTGAAGGCGATTGATAATCTCGGAAACAACGCCTTTGAATTGTTCCAGACGTTCGGCATCGCCTAACAAATGCGCTAAGGGTATCGACGGGCGACGATTAGCACGAGTATCCTTAAAACGTGCCTGACCTGCCAACACGTTATCCAGTTCACGCAGCGTTTCCAAGCGGACTTTGCCATCTGTATACGGTGGGTATTTACTCAAATAGTCGAATGGTACGAGGATGGCTGGATTGCGTAGGTATGCCTGCAAAGTAAAGATAGCAACTGTCTTTTTGCCGACACTGACACGGGCATGAAAACAAGGAGAATGTCGTCCACCAAATTCGATGCTATCGGCTTCTTTTTGCGCCCAATAATACAAATCTTGGGCGATAAGCGACATTTCTTCTCCATCTGTCATTTGTGCCAGATAAGCGAAGAAATTGCTCTCATCGGGGTCAGGAGAGTGTGTTTTTGCTTGCGGTGTGGTGTTCGCAATCGCTTGTGGTACTTGGTTTAAGACATCATGCAAACTATTGGCGAGATTCTCAAAGCCCGTCTCGTAATCATCACTAAAGTTGGTGAACTGCCGTGTAATCAGATGCAAAGGCAGTGGAATCGGCTTGATGATAGCAATGAAGAGTGGTTTGCCTAAATCCAGTAACATCAATGCTTCGCGTTCTACCCATTCTGATTCGCGTGCGCCAGCAGACATGACAATCACGGCTGCGGCACAATCTCTCACCCCTTGCTCAATGCGTTGTAGCCAGCGTGAGCCATCTTCAATCGCTTCAAAATCTATCCAGACAGGAATCCCATTAGTACGCAAATCGTCACCCAGTTTACGAACGATGTCATTGTCTTTGCTACTGTGGCTGATGAAAACAAATGATTCAGTCACTAGAAACCTTTCTCGCCAGCGAACATATATTCTAATTGTAAGCTGATTATTTATCTGACACAAGCAATCTAGCCCCTAGATTTTACTAGGATTGCTATCGTACAAGGAATCTCTATTGATTCCGATACAAAACTGATGACTAATCTATCGCAATTTTGGTGAATTTTGTTAAACTAATGAAGAATTGAATCACAGTAACAACACTTGACCAACTTAATGCTTGTATATTGGGCGAGGCACGTCTAGCCCCTACATTAGCTAGATGAATATCAACACAAATTACAAACTTTAACCTTTGAAACCATAACCATCTGGGGAAGAAATCTTATTATGAAAAAAGGGGTTGCCGTTTTAGTAGTCTTTATCTTGTTGCTGCCAACGTTGTTTGTCTTGGCACAAGATTCGACTGCATCGACGCTAGAAATCACAGGTGCAAATGCCAGTGATTTGCCGACAATTACTATTACAACGAATGTTCTCGATAGCAGTAACCGCCCTGTTGCGGGCTTAAGCGAAGCTGATTTTACGTTAACAGGGAGCTTAGGCGCTGTTGCTGAGATTGTTCGGGTTGAGAATATCACCTCTGATAATTTGCCATTCGCTACTGTGCTAGTGATTGATGTCAGCAGTAGTATGAGTGGTTTGCCTTTACGCGAGGCGCAGATTGCCGCACGCCAATTTGTTGAATCTATTGCGGATAATGACCCTGTAGCGATTGTCACCTTTGGTAATACCGCCCGTCTCGTGCTTGATTACAGTACCGATAAAGACTTGCTCTTACGCACCATTGATAATTTATCTTTTGGTGGGCGCACAGCACTCTATGATGCGGCGGTACTCGGTATTGAAGTCGCGGCAGATGCCCCTGTTCCGCGTCGGGCGGTTATTTTGCTCAGTGATGGTGCAGAGTTCGGTGGCTTAAGTCGCAATCAACGCGCTGCGGCTGTCGAAAGTGCGCTATCAAATGGTGTCACCGTGTATACGATTGGCTTGGGTTTTGGCATTGACCGTAGCTATTTGCAAGAATTATCGGCAGGCACAAATGCCCGTAATTACGAATCGCCCACGCCCGATGAACTGACAATGATTTACGGCGAACTCGCCGATTTGTTCCGTTCGCAATATGTTCTCACACTCAATGCACCCAACATTGCGTTAGATGGCACCGAGTATGATTTTGCATTACAAGTCGGACAGAGCAATGCGGCAAGCAGTGTGATTCGTGCGCCGATTCCAGTGCCGATTGTGAACTTACCCGATAGCCTTTTCGCACAAGCCATAACCGAAGTGACAACTGTAACGCCAGAGATTCTCGCCGATGATGACATTGTTAGTGTCGAAGTTTTGCTAGACGGCAATATCGTTAATCTGGATGAAAATGGCAGTTTCATCATTGACCCCGTTGATTTTGCACCGAGAACATATACCCTTGCTGCCCGTGCCATTGATGTAGACGGCGATTCCAGCACGGACGAAGGCATGTTTGAAATAGGGGCAATTGCTTCCAATGTGTCGTTTAACCAGACTTTTGGTGACGAGGCTCTAACCGAAACACAAATTGTCACTTTGACGACATCCGGTCAAACGCCGATTGTGAATGCGGTTTACGGTGTGCTAAATGATAGTGTCACCGATATTGCACCCGCAACAACCGATGCTGACAATGGTTTCCCTTTCATCCTTGACCCCTTCAATTACGAAGCTGGTATTTATACTTTACGGGCTGATGTCACGAACGAAGGTGGTATTACCAGTACAGCAACGCAATCCATCATCATTGGTTCGGCTGTGCCGCGAGGTGTCACTGTGACGGGCATTACAGATGGAACAGAAATCACTGAACCTGTGACCATCGGTATTGACGCAACGACACAGCCGGGAGCAAATATCACGTCAATACAGGTTCTACTCCCCGATGGCACGGATATTTCCGATGATTTGATAATCTATCCGTCACAATTAGCACCGGGCGATACCGACCTGACGGTGACGATTACGGATAGCAATGGCAGTAGCAGTACAGAAACTGTCACCGTGACAATTGGGGCGCTTCCTCCTGAAATCCAGATTGGCGCTATTTCCAATGTTATTTCAAGCACTGTAACAACTACTGTTGAGGCGCACAGTCAGACACCGATTACGGCTGTCAGTTATCGTTTTGATGACGACGAGACAGTATCGGTGAGTGCATTCGGTTCATCTATCACCATAGACCCAGCAGTTTTGGGAGATGGTCAACATACAATGACGGCGACTGTGACGAATGAAGCCGGATTGACTGCCACGACTGAGCGTGTTTTCACAGTGGTCAACCCGACCCCGACCTTTACACCCTCGCCAACCGTTGATGAACCTGCGACTGCTGCCGTTATCGCTACATTGGATGCACAAGCCACACTTGATGCAGAATCAGCATTGAATGCCCTTGCAACGAGCGATGCTGTATCGACCAGCGATGCGATTGTTCAAGCGACTAGCGATACGATTGTTCAAGCGACTAGCGATACGCAAGCAACGGCGGATAGTCAAGCGGCTATAGATGCCCAAGCCACAGTCGATAGTCAGGCGACTAACGATGCCAACGTTCAAGCCACGACAAATGCTGAGAATACGGCGACTGCTAAGGAAGAAGCAACGGTGAATGCACAAGGGACGTTGGATATCGAAGCAACGACAAACGCACAAATGGAAACCGCACAGGCTGATGTGAATCGCCAAGAGACGATAGAAGCAAACGCCACGACTATAGCTGATGAATTCGCCGCACAAGAAGCCGCGAGTACAGTCACATCAGAGGCAGAAGATGCGCTGGCAACTGTCAATGCCCAAGCCACAGTGGACGCAGAAGCCACTCTCGAATCAAATACGGTTAATTTGCAAGCAACCAGCGATGCCCAAGCGACGATTGATGCTCAGGCTGTGTTAGATAATGAAGCCACCAGTGATGCACAGGCGACGATTGATGCTCAAGCTGTGTTGGATAGTGAAGCAACCAGCGATGCCCAAGCGACAGTTGATGCTGAAGGCACAGTCAATCCCCAATCCACAGCCGATGCACAGGCAACAGTTGATGCTCAAGCGACGAATGATACAGTAGCGACAGAAGATGCGATTGCCACTGCCGCAGAAGGCACACGTATTGCTGAGCTTCAAGCATCAGAAGAGGCGAGTGAAGAACCCAGCGAAGAACCCATAATCGAGCCAACGCTGACACCACCAGACGAAGCGACTGTGACAGCCATAGAGGAAGCTGAACCCACAGAAACTTTTGAAGCAACATTTACGTCTGCACCCACTTTGACTCCAATCGGGGATATTGTTGAAGAAGACCCAGCCGATTCACCACCCTCATCAGGTCCTAATTTCTTGTTGATAGGCGTGGGTATCTTAGCCTTAGTGGTCATCTTGTTCTTTATCTTACGACGCGGAGGATAAAATAACTCGTAAAATTTAATATCCTAATCTTCCATCTCCTCTAAATTTAGGAGGAGGTGGGGGCATTCCAAGTTGGTACAAAATCTAATATATCCAGCTTTTGTAGAGGCGTACTCGCATGTGCGCCCGTTGTTATTTGCGACACTTTATCATTATCTGGATATAGCAACGTGCGCCATTTGTCGTTAGGCTTAGGGTAATTTTATATTTCAACACTCTATAAAGGATTTTTGTATGACAGACACCATTCAAGCTGCAATTAATCATGTGCATCACAACCGCGAAGAAGCGATTGAAGGCTTCATCAAGCTACTGAGCTTTCCCTCAATTGGTGCTGACCCCACCTATACCAAAGATGTTAAAGCCTGTGCCAACTGGATAGCCGAAGAACTCAAGCGCATTGGTTTCGACAATTGTAAAGTCATCAAAACAGACGGGCATCCCGTCGTTTATGCCGATTGGCTCAAGGCAGGGGATGATAAACCAACTGTACTGGTTTATGACCATTATGATGTGCAACCTGTAGACCCTCTGCATTTGTGGGATTCTGAACCGTTTGATGCTGAAATCCGCGATGGTCGGCTCTATGCGCGTGGTGCAACCGATAATAAAGCCGGCGTATGGGGCAATCTCAAAGTGTTTGAAGCGCTGTTAGCGGCTAATGGCACGCTGCCCCTCAATGTGAAAATCATGTTTGAAGGCGAAGAAGAATCCGGCTCGCCCAATATGCAGCCGTTTGTCGAGGCTAATAAAGACTTGCTACAAGCTGACTTTATGCTCAATTGTGATGGTGGCTATGACCCTGTTAATCCGCGTGTTGCTTATGCTGGGCGTGGGATTATCAGTGCCGAGGTGAAAATCACGGGACCCAAAGTTGATTTGCATTCTGGCATGTTCGGCGGCATTGTCCAAAATCCCTTGCATGTGGCAGGTAAAATCATCGGCTCGTTCCATGATGATGACGGGCGCATTCAGATTCCGGGTTATTATGATGCGGTTCAAGCTATCAGTGATAGTGAACGGGAGCGCATTGATGCCGGCTGGCAAGCGGAGAAAACAAAAGAAGATGCCGGAGTCGAACTGATATGGGGGCGTAGTATTGCATCGGACGCAGAACGAGCAACCGTTTATCCGACATTGGATATTAATGGCATGTGGGGTGGGTATCAAGGCCCCGGTACGAAGACGGTTCTCCCTGCCGAAGCCGAATTTAAGGTGACAATGCGCCTTGTGCCAGACCAGAATCCGCATGAAATCGCGCAGGCATTCAAAACGTATGTCGAAAATTTCTCGACGGATACCGTTAACGTCGTCGTGACGATTGGCGAAGAGGCGTGGCCTTTTGCAATGGCTGTCGAAAGCCCCTACATGGAAGCGATGCAAGCCGCACTCGAAAGTACGATTGGCAAACGCGCTCAACTGGTACGAGTGGGTGGCTCCATTCCTATTTTGGGCATGTTCAATCGCTTGATTGGTCTGCCGATGACCGGATGGGGCTATGGCGAAGGCGAAAATATTCACTCACCCAATGAATATGTCGTCGTTGATAGTTTCTTCCAAGCCCTAGAAGCAGGCATTCGCTTGTATCACAATCTGGCTGAAGTGACCGAATAGTATAGCTTCACTGTTCAAGAAAAAGCATAACGCAGAGGAGCAGAGTAACTTTTGAACTTAAATCTCTGTGTTCTTTGCATCTTTGAGGTTCACTCTTGTTTGAACCTCTTTCCAGACCGTACAGTTTACCATGCCACATGCAGCGATGTTGGGCTGCGAAATGAGATATTGCGCGTATAGCTTAGAGTTTGTTCTGGTACAAGTCGCAAAGTGGGCAAGCGGCGCGTCAATTCCTCAAATAAGATGACCATTTCCAGACGAGCGAGGGGTGCGCCGACACAGTAATGAATCCCATACCCAAAGGAGAGATGGTCTTTTACATTGTCGCGGTCAATATCAATCGTGTCGGATTCGGGGAAAATCGTTTCATCCCGATTGGCAGAATTGAGCATCAGGAGTAGATTCGCGCTTTTGGGAATCGTTACGCCATTGATTTGTGTGTCTTCGACCACATAGCGTCGCCATGCACACACCGACGGGTCATAGCGCATCATTTCCTCAACTGCTTGTGGAATCGCGTCGGGATGCTGGCATAGTCGTTCCCATTCTTCGCGCTGCGTGAGCCAGTGTAAAATGCCATTGGTGATTTGTGCAGTCGTGGTTTCGTGTCCAGCGACAAGCAGCGTAATCATACAACTGGCAATCTCATTGAGCGTGATAATGTTATCGTCGCCATGTCGCATCCGAATTAAATCACTGGTCAGGTCATTTTGTGGCGTTTTGACCTTATCGGAGACCAATGCTGGAGAAGGGAGACACGCTCGGCGGCATGAAAGTCCCTCTCCATAATGACGCGACAGGCACAAAACAAATGAAACAAAGCTGTTTTTTGTCGCGCAATGGCAATGGGGAGGGATTTAGGGTTTACAGGGGTAGGTATTTAATAAATGAGACAAGCTGCTAGTACTCGACCAAAAAAGTTTTCAAGGTTTCGTAGGGACGCAGCGCGCTGCGCCAGTACGACGGAATTCTAAAAACTTACCGAAGGTTACTATTCACATAGGTCATCCCCTACAATTTATGCACTGAGATGAAATAGCACCCCAATACACAGCACATCCGCCAAAATCGCCAAAAGTACGGTATAATCGGATATTATGAGACCTGTGTTAAAGGGGATAGTATGGCGGCAATCGAAATTAAGGCGAGTCATCAGGCGCTTGATGTCTATTACAAGAGTTTGCAGACGCTGAAAACGGGCTTGAAGCTGACGACAGAAGGCAGTACGCGACGGGCGTTTTCGGCTTTGTTGGATGGCACGTCGTCATCGCGCAAGTGGACACTCGCTGAGGAGGTCTCGCAGCGTCGTGATGGCATAGCGATTCGTTTGGATGGTGTGCTGTATGATGACTACAGTTTGCCGCGTGGCTATTGGGAAGCGAAAGATACAAGTGATGATTTAGAGCAAGAAATCATCAAGAAAAGAGCGAAAAATTACCCGATTAGCAATATCATCTTTGAAGATACCGAACGGGCGGTGTTGATTCAAGACGGGGTGCGTGTATCGGATATTCTAGTACAAGAACGCGATAAACTCGCTAAGTTATTGACCCGTTTTTACAATTATGACTTAGAGCCGTTCCAAGAATTTAGCAAAGCAGTCGATTATTTTACCAAGGTTCTGCCGGATATTGGCGCAGGCTTGAAGGCAAAAATTGACATTGCCCACAAAGAGAACAAGGCATTTCAGCGCGAATTTGACGATTTTATGGCTTTGTGCCGTTTATCGCTGAACCCGAATATGAGCGCGGCTGCTATTGACGAAATGCTGATTCAACATTTGCTGACCGAACGCTTGATTCGCAATTTGTTTCAGGGCGATTTTACGCGCCGAAATGTGATTGCCAACAAGGTCGAAGATGTGATTAGCGCCCTGACAAGCCCACTTTTTGACCGCGCCGAATTTCAGAAGCAACTCGCGCCTTTTTATACGGCAATTGAAAATACGGCAAAGACACTCGGCACCGATTATCAGAGCAAGCAGCGTTTTATCAACACGGTCTATGAGAAATTTTTTCAGGGTTATAGCATCAAAGTTGCCGATACACACGGCATTGTCTATACGCCACAAGAGATTGTCGATTTTATGTGCGCGGCTGTGGAAGAAGTGCTGCACGATGAATTTGGCAAAAAGTTGGGACAAGATGGCGTGACCGTGCTTGACCCGGCTACCGGAACAGGCAATTTCATTATTAATTTGCTGAACCGCGTTAATCCGCGTTATCGGCGTGATTTTTATAAGAACCACCTCTTCGCTAATGAGGTGATGCTGATGCCTTATTACATTGCCTCGTTGAATATTGAACATGCCTACTACGAACTTGAAGGACAATATGAGCCGTTTGAGGGCTTGTGCTTTGTTGATACGCTCGATTTGGCGAAGAAAAAGCAGATGCAATTTAGCTTCATGACCGAGGCGAATACACAGCGCGTACAACGCCAACAAGATGCCGATATCACGGTCATCATTGGCAACCCACCGTATAATGTCGGGCAAGTCAACGAAAATGATAATAATAAAAATCGTGTTTATGAAGTCATTGATGGGCGAGTAGCAGAAACGTATGTCAAAGATTCAACAGCAACGAATAAAAACGCACTATATGATGCCTATGTGAAATTTTTTCGATGGGCAACCGATAGATTAGGCGATAATGATGGTGTTGTTTGCTATGTGACCAATAATAGCTTTGTCGATGGCTATGCCTTTGATGGGATGCGGAAACATTTATTAGAAGATTTTCAGCGCGTCTATCACCTCGATTTAGGCGGTAATGTCCGCAAGAACAAGCATGGACAAGCGATGAGTAATGTCTTTGATATCATGGTCGGTGTTGGGATTACAGTTGCTATCCGCAATGCACAATATCAAGACCATAAGCTGTTTTATCACCGTATACCCGAATTTCCGCGCAAAGAGCAAAAACTGAATTTTCTAGCGCAGAATGTCAAAGAAGATGGCATCCGAAATGCCTTGAATACGGTCAATTGGGATGAATTGATACCTAGTGCCAAGCATCTGTGGCTGATTTCTGAGCATGAACAGGAATTTGCAGAGGGAATAGCAATCGGCACAAAGGATGCTAAGGCAGGCAAAAAGGGAGCAGAGAATACGATTTTTGTAAACTATGGTCGTGGTGTTGCGACGAGTAGAGACACTTACGCTTATAATTTCGCAGAAGAGACGCTAAAAGGTGTGATGCAGTCTCAAATCCAAGCCTATAACGCCGAAGTTGACCGTTATCTGCGTTCGGACAAGCCGAAAAATGTCGATGATTTTGTCAGCTATGATGTCGTGAATTGGAGTCGTGACCTTAAATTAGATTTACGGCGTGGTAGGTATGCTGAATACAGCGAAACAAAAATAAGACAATCTGTCTATCGCCCATTTACAAAACGGTATCTCTTTTTTGACCGTATTATGAATGAAGAAGTCTATGTATTTCCAAGTATTTTCCCGACACCTGAGACCGAAGCGGAAAATCGGGTGATAATCATTGGTGGCTACGGACGCAAGGATTTTGCAGTTAACATTTCTGATTTAATTCCAGACCTGAATTTCTATGCAGACCCTGCACAAAATTTCCCGTTTTATGTCTATGATGAAGCGCCTGATATGCCACAAACGGAGGCGACAGATGATGCTACAACGGACGACGTACAATCTAACCCCACCCCCACCCCCAGCCCCGCCCCAACACATTTAGGAGGGGAGCAAAGCAAGTCTCCCCCTGATGCTTTGGGGGGAGATTTAGAGGGGGGGCGCTACACACGGCGCGAGAATATCACCGATTGGGCGTTGGGGCAGTTTCGGGCGCAGTATGGCGACGAGTCAATCACGAAATGGGATATTTTCTATTATGTCTATGCTTTGCTGCATCATCCGACGTATCGAGAGCGCTATGCGGATAATCTCAAGCGCGAATTGCCACGGATTCCGTTTGTGCCAGTAATATCTAACCCCACCCCCAGCCCCTCCCCAACGCATTTAGGAGGGGAGCAAAGCAAGTCTCCCCTTGATGCTTTGGGGGGAGATTTAGAGGGGGGTAGCGGTTTTTGGGCATTTTCACGGGTGGGCAAAAAATTGGCGGATATTCATCTGAATTATGAGAGTCAGCCGCGTTATGCCGGTCTGGAATGGGTGACAAAAGAGGGCGTGGCAATCAATTATCGTGTCGAGAAGATGCGTCCGCAAAAGAAGCGTAAAGTTCGCTTGCAATCATTAACAACCCCAGCCCCTAGCCCTGAAATATCAAACCCCACCCCCAGCCCCTCCCCGAAACGTCAAGGAGGGGAGCAAAGCGCATTAAAGTCCCTCTCTGATGCTTCGGAGAGGGATTTAGGGAGAGGTAGCGCGGAAATTACGGTCTTTGATACGCTGAAATACAACGATACGCTGTCGATAACGGGGATTCCTGAAAAAGCATTTGCCTATCGTTTGGGTAATCGCAGTGCGCTGGAATGGGTGATAGACCAATATCGCGTCAAGACCGATAAGCGCAGTGGCATCACGTCTGACCCGAACGGTTATAGCGATGATGACCAATACATCGTAAAACTCGTCGAGCGCGTGATTCAGGTCAGTGTGGATACAGTGGAACTTGTGAGTGAATTGGCACAGTGGGATTTTCGGGTAGACAAGGGACACTAGCTGCGAGAGGTGATGTTTGGTACTACAGAGGGGTGACAATCATCACTATTGTCGCGTGCCAATATGCTAGAGAATAGAAGTAACGGTGCGAAACGGACAGCCTGATGCTTTTGGACTATCGCCAGATAGTGAAAAAGACAACGAGTGGATTGATGGCATCAATAATCCTTTAGGATGTCCTTTAACGACTTATGGATATGTGATAGCCGCCAATTGCCCCTCGGCGGTTATTGCGTTTCATGTCCTGTCGATATCCTAAATTTGCCCCTATTCAGGTCGCCAAAATGCGACTATGATGAGATAGGTTAGCAATCCCCCAACGAAATTTTCAGCCAAAATTGTCAATTGAAAATCTATTACTTATGAAATGTAAAATTAATATTTGCTATGGTACAATGGAAAAGTCCCTATTGGGTTTTCATCTCATCTCACACAAAATGATACGTGAGATAGGGTTTACAAGTTTATCTGAGACACTTTTTTGAACAAGTTATAGTCAACCGAATGTGCAATGAGCAGGAGTAAGAAAGCCAATGGCTACCGAAACCAAAAAAGACCGTAAGAAATCAAAATCTAAAGATGGTAACTTCCTCACAAGCATGATGGATGGTACAAGAACTTATATTGGTGAAGTCCGTTCAGAATTAAAAAAAGTGAGTTGGCCAGAGCGCCCGGATGTCATTCGTCTAACGCGGATTGTGCTGATTGTCACCATTATATCTGGGTTGGTATTGGGTCTGATGAGTTTTGGTTTTTCTCAACTTATCAAATTCGGTATCGTCGGAGGTACGAATAACTGGATTATTTTTGTCGTGATATTCATTGCTCTTATCGGCGGCGCAATCTATATGTTCCAGCGCGAAAACCAAAAAACTGGCTATTAAATAACGGGGTCTAAAGCAATTGCAACCTGTAGGGGCGACAGCGTGCTGCGTCCACAAAAATATGGTTATCTGAATCGACTTCTCTAATAAGGTTAGGGAGTAAGTAGTATGACAGACGAACAAAAAGACATTTTCATGTCGTCAAATCCAGATGGCGATGCTGATATACCAGAAGCATCGGAACAAGATTATGACCCAGACCCGTTTACCATTGAAGCGGCTGACAGTGATGATGATTTCAACATTGTGCTTGATGATGGTGTCGATAAGGGTGCTAAAGATGCGGATGCCAATAAGTATTGGTATGTTATCCATTGCTATAGTGGCTACGAGAACAAAGTGCATCGCGCTATCATGCAACGGATTGATACGATGGGTATGAAAGACAGTATCTTCGATGTCTTGATTCCTACTGAGGAAGAAATCGAGGTGAAGGATGGTAAACGGCGGACTGTCGAACGGCGCGTCTTCCCCGGTTATATCTTGGTGCAAATGAAGCTGGACGAAGATTCGTGGTATGTGGTTCGCAATACGCCCGGTGTCACGGGTTTTGTCGGGATGGGCAATGAGCCGACACCGTTGCGACCTGAAGAAGTCAAGAAGATTATGAACCGCATGGAATCAGACGAAGAGATTTATAAAATTGATTTCAAATTGGGCGACCAAGTTCGCATCACAGGTGGTCCCTTCAATGACTTTATTGGCAATGTGTCGGGCATCGACATGGATAAGCAAAAAGTGCGCGTGATGGTTGATTTCTTTGGGCGCGAAACACCCGTTGAATTGGATTTCCTTGAAGTTTCAAAAGATTAATCCCCTGTACAGTACCCGATATTCCGACTATAATTAATAATTCATAGGGCGAGGGCATACCTCGTCTTTGTTATGTTTCGTAAAATCTATGGACAGACTCTATAAAGTGTATTGATAGCACGGAACACAGTCTAAAACATCAATCTGAGCGAGGTAAATAACATGGCAAAAAAGGTTAAAGCAGTGGTCAAACTGCAAATTCCGGCGGGTAAGGCGAATCCCGCGCCACCGATTGGACCTGCGCTGGCTCAACATGGCATCAACCTCATGGGGTTCTGTAAAGAATACAATGCCAAAACCAGCAACCGTATCGGTGAAATTGTCCCAGCAGAAATTACTATCTTCCAAGATGGCTCATTCCGCTTCCGTCTGATGTCTCCGCCAACGTCATTCTTGATTAAGCGCGAAGCAGGGATTGAAAAAGGCGCAAGTAACCCTATCACTGACCATGCTGGCACATTGTCCCGTGAACAGGTGCGGAAAATCGCACAAGTGAAAATGGATGCGGGTGATACCAATGCCCTCAACATGGACGCTATGATGAAACAAATCGAAGGCACTTGTCGTCAAATGGGCGTACACGTTGTTGACTAGAAGACTATAACCCTGTATTTAGCAGGACAGTCGAGTTTTTAGTTTTCAGCCCACAGTTTAGCGAAGGATAGTCTAACAAATTAGCGTATCTGTAAACTGATAGCTGGCGACTCATCATTGTGCTATATAGCATTACAATACGAACACCTGATAAATTGAAAAGTACATCACTAAAACGAAACATATTGTGGGAGGGCAACGGCTGTCCTATTGCACCACAAAGGAGATTATCATATGCCGAAACATGGAAAACGTTACCGCGATTTGGTCAAAGATTTTGACACACAGAAGGAATACCCCCTAGCAGAAGCGGTGACCTTTGTGAAAAAGTTTGCGACTGCCAAATTTGATGAGACAGTTGAACTTCACTATCGACTAGGGATTGACCCACGCCAAGCTGACCAGCAGATTCGCACGACGCTGATGCTACCGCACGGTTTGGGTAAGAGTGTCACTATTCTGGTCTTTGCAGAAGGTGAAGATGCCAAAGCTGCCGAAGATGCCGGAGCGGATATTATCGCCAATGATGAAATTATTGCGCGTATTCAAAAAGAGGGTTGGGCAGAATTTGATGCTGCCATCGCTGTTCCTAGCATGATGCCGAAGGTCGGGCGCTTGGGACGTGTATTGGGTCCGCGTGGTCTGATGCCAACGCCAAAAGCCGGTACTGTTGTACAACCTGCGGATTTGCCACGCGCCGTTAACGAATTGAAATCAGGTCGGATTGAATTCCGCAATGACCGCACAGGTAATCTGCATATTCCGGTGGGTAAGGCAAGTTTTGATTACCAGAAATTGCTGGAAAATGTGCAAGCGGCTGTCGATGCTGTGCAAGCCCAGAGTCCGAGTGGCATCAAGGGTATTTTTATTCGTCGGGTCGTCCTAGCTTCGACGATGGGTCCGGGTGTCAAAGTTTCGCTATAAAAACGCTCAGAGTATTATCAATAAAAGCGTATCTTATGCCGATACGCTTTTTTAATTTGTCTAATCTGTATCTCAAGTGTGCGCCCATTATTAATTACGGCGAGATGATATGTCCGGGGTGCATTTCATCTCAGTGCATAAATTGTAGGAGATGACCCATGTGTCATCCCGTGATTATCCACAACGGGCGCACACGCGGGTACGCCCCTACATCAAAGACGGTTGTTTTTAGACGAAATAGGATTTGTTTTAGAATTTGCACCCACTTGAAATGCCCCATAATATGTCCGTCTCGATTTGCCTCAAAACCATTTTCCGACTTATAGTTATAGGTGAACTGTCCACGATTGCAACGGCTTGTACCGGATGCACGTAATTGGAGCAAATTTAGATGTTTGAAAATGTAGGTCAGGTCACAAAGAAACTCAGCGAAGAGCAATATATCGCCACCGATGAAATTTCGACAGTGGTGTTTCTAGCGCAGCAACTGGGTAAACCTCTCTTGGTAGAAGGTCCTGCTGGTGTGGGTAAAACGGAATTGGCGAAATCTTATGCCAAAGCTGCTGGATTGCCCCTCATTCGCTTGCAATGTTATGAAGGACTCGATGAGAGTAAGGCGCTTTATGAGTGGGAGTATGCCAAGCAGATGCTTTATACCCAACTATTGCGCGATAAATTGAGCCAAATTCTGCAAACAACGGGGACTTTGACCGAAGCTGCTGACCGCTTAGGGCAAGAAGAAGATGTTTTCTTTAGTGAACGCTTTTTGTTAGCCCGTCCTTTGCTACAAGCCATCACCAGTGAAACACGAGTTGTCTTGCTCATTGATGAAATTGACCGTGCCGATGCTGAGTTTGAGGCATTTTTGTTGGAAATTTTAAGTGATTTTCAAGTTTCTGTCCCCGAATTGGGTACGATAGAAGCTAAACATCGTCCGGTTGTTTTCCTCACCAGTAATAATACTCGTGAATTGTCGGAGGCTTTGAAGCGTCGTTGTTTATATCTCTTTGTGGATTATCCCAATCATGAGAGCGAACTCAATATTGTGCGGATGCGCGTGCCAGAGATGAGCGCAGAATTGGCATCACAGGCGGTTGAAATGGTTCAGAGTTTGCGCGGCTTAGATTTGAAGAAAAATCCGAGTGTTTCAGAAACCATTGATTGGGCAAAGGCACTCGTCATGCTCAATGCTGATGCCATTGATGAATCGACACTGGAAAATACGCTGACTGTTTTGCTCAAGCACGAAAGCGATGTTCAAAAGGCGCGGCGTGCGATGTTGCGTGGTGGCAGTCATCCCACAGATGGCAGTGGTGGGCGAGGTCGTCGTGGTAGTGGTGGGCGCGATAATATTGGCAGACGACCTTGGAATTAACCGTGTATTTCGTTCGTAGGGGCGTACTCGCGTGTGCGCCCGTTTGGTTTAAGGCATCTTTATCCTTGCTAATATAATTCTTGCTCTGCACGCGCATAGAGTTTGAAATAGCCCCACGCCATGACCAATAGCAAACCTAACATGAGGGTCGCTGCCGCCGCCGCTTGTCCGAGATTACGGGCTTCTGAGGCTAAATCACGCACATAGACCGGCAGTGTGGTTGTGGCGGATAAGGGACCGCCAAAATTGAAGAGATACACCATCTCGAACTCATTAAATGTCCAGATAGTCCGCAACAAAAGCGCGATAATGATAACGGGTAGCATCCAAGGAATCGTGATTTTCCAGAAGATTTGCCAGCTACTTGCTCCATCCAACTTAGCGGCTTCTTCCAATTCAAGCGGAATCACCTGTAAACGGGCGAGGAACATGATAATCATGAAGGGTGTATACTTCCAAATGCTGGCGAATATGACGACAAACATCGCTGTTTGAGGGCGCGTGAGGAAGGCAATCGGGCGGTCAATAATATTCCAATCTACAAGCCACGCATTAAGTACACCGAGCGTTGGGTCAAGCATGAAGCGCCATGTGAGGGCAATCACAATCGCCGGCACGAGATACGGGAATAGTACCAAACCGCGTGCGATATTACGTCCCACTAATTCTTGATGCAGCAGTAGCGAAATCGCCATACCGATGATTAATGTGAAAAAGTTAGTGATGAGAACATACCAAATTGTGCGCCATGCTGAATCCCAAAAATCGCCATCTTGCAAGACAGCCGCATAGTTATCAATCCCAATAAAAGAGGTTTCCAGTGTGGCAAAGTTGACGCTATTCAAGCTGACAATGAGTCCTTGTACAATCGGATACAGAGCGAACGCCGTAATGAGAATCGCCGCCGGAGCAAGCAACAACAACCCTAGCTTGCGGTCAGAAATGTCAAGTTGTAGTAGGGCATCGAGTGGATTGAAGACTTGCTTTTTACGTTTTTCACTCATCTTAAGCCTGTAACCTCAGCGTTATGAGTGGGAAGGCAAAAAACCTTCCCACACGGTTGATTGGAACTTTATTGGGCGGCTTCCCACTCTTCTTGGATGCTAATCATCTCGGCAACGGCATCGTTCCATGCCTCTTCCGCTGACTTCACATCGAGATAGATTTCTTGCAACATGGTATCAATGACACCACCGGACGAGAAAATTGCACCACCCCACGGCGGACCACCAAATTGCGGTGTGAACTCACAACCACTCACTGACCCCATATTGTTCGCCGGATGATTGATGAATTGGGCATTGGCATTGAAGAAATCGAGCCAATCGCTGTGATTCTGCATGTATTCACTGTCCATGCCTTCAATCAGATTGCCGACATCATCTAACGGCGGCACCATATGACCCGGCACTGTCGCATTATAGGCTGCTAATTGGTCGCCGGAGAGGAAGAAAGCGAGGAAGTCTTTAGCAACTTCGGGATTTGCCGAATTCGCCGAAATTGCATAGCGACTCCAGTTGCCATAGGTGACATAGGGGCTACCATCGGTATATGACCATGGTAATTGTGCAATGTCACTGACAGCTTCTAATTGTGGGGCTTGGTCAGGCATCCGCGCTCCCAAACGTCCAGCATAAACACTCATGGCAGCACGTCCAGTGATGAAGGCTGTGATTTGGTCACCCCAACTCCAGCTTTCAAAGCCCGGTGGCGCATAGGCGGCTAAGGCTGTCCAGCGTTCGACAGCTTGCAGTGCTTCTGGGCTATCGAATGTCAGTTCACCATCCGGTGTGTAGTAATCGACACAATTCTGCCACAACATGGTCGAGAAGAAATTCACTGAAGCGTTGGTTGACCCCGGTATACTGAGTCCATAAACACCCTCATCTGAGTTCGTTAATGCCTCAGCGACAGCAATCAGTTCATCATAATTTGTCGGCACTTCCAGACCCGCTTCTTCTAACAAATCTATGCGATACCATAAACCGTAAACGCTAGTGGCATAGGGTAAGCCGTAGACTGCTCCGTCGTTGACAAAAAGACTGCCCGGTACATAGGCATCCATACCACCGATGGAGTCTACAACATCATCGAGTGGTAGTAAGAAACCCGCCGCTGACCATTCTTTTGCGAAGGCTGGTTCTAGCTCAAAGATACCGGCATCTGCCCCCGATGTCACCAAAACACGAGTGCGGTCTCCGCGTGTGGCAGGTGTCCCGACGACGACATCAACGAAGACATTAGGATTCATTTCGTGGTAGGCATCAATAATGTCATTGAGTGCCTCTAATTGTGGTGGGTCGGATTCTGTTGTGAAGAGTGTGAGGACTACTGGACTATCATCTTGCGCGATGGAAGCTGGTATCAGCAATAGCAAGACCAAACCCACGAGCAGCATGGGTAACAACAAGCGTTTCATCAGAATTTTTCTCCTTTAATCGATAAAAATAATCTAAATATTGTAATGAACCGACACAATTGGTCGGAGAATTACCCTTTTAAGCCGCCGCCACCCCATCCAGCAATGAGATAACGCTGCAAGAACATATAGAACAGCACGAGGGGCAAGCTAATCATGACTCCGGCTGCCATCAACATGCCCCACGAATAAATCCAATCTTCGGAGAGAAAGGTTGCTACGCCAGCACTCAGCGTTTGTTTGCTTGGGCTGAACAACAAAATAGAAGCAAATAGGAATTCATGCCATGTCACACTGAAAACGAAAATTCCAGTAGAAATCATGCCGGGTAGTGCCTGTGGCAGTATGACGCGATAGAATGCTTGGAAGCGAGTCGCACCATCGACCATCGCCGCGTCTTCTAGTTCTTGTGGGATACCAATGAAGTAAGAACGCAACAGCCAAATGCCAAACGGCAAGCGCGTCGCTGTATAAACGAGGAACAATCCCCAGAGCGAATTAACTAATCCCAATCGAAACAAGAGAAAGAATAATGGCACAATCAAGATAATGGGCGGCATCATATAGGCGATGAGTGTTAAACGGCTAAATAACTCAAAACCGGGTATCTTAAAGCGCGTGAGGGAGTATGCTGCCATCGCACCAAAAAAAACAACGGCGAGGGTCGTTCCTGTTGCCATGAGGGTACTATTGCGTAACCATAGCCCGAAGCGTGTCACCTTGAATAACGTTTGATAATTATCAAACGTGGGTTCTTGTGGCAAGATATTTTGGTCTTGTGCAAAAGCATAGGTTTCTGTATCTGGCTTGAGCGATGAAATCAGAACCCATGCTAATGGCAATACTGACCACAAAACAGCGAGTATCATCAAAATGTAAAGGATAAAGCGCCGTATCGTTTTCCAGATTAATGCCACATCAATTGATTGTTTTTTATTAACAGTTTCGAGAATGTCTTGTGAAATAGTCATCTTTGTAAGAACCATTGTTATTTTGCTGCAATTATAACCCTGTTAACTCACTTGGGCAAATAATTCTAGGCGTTACGCACTTCAAGCTAGGAATCGTAGGGGCGACAGCGTGCTGCGCCCGAAAATAACAGTCAACTGCGTAAGTCCTAAATTCAATAACCTCAACATTTTCTAGCACAGACCAAAGCAGTCCATTATTAACTTTGTGTTTATCATTTCGCGTTACAGTCTTCATAAATCATAGTGATAAGGTATTGCCTCGACGATGACAACTTGGCGAGATGGGGTTGCCCGTATGATAAAAACGCCACGAGTCACATTTACGCAATTGCCGCGTGGTTCATCTGTCGGTGCGCCGCATGATAGCGCCCAACAACGGCGTGTTTTAGCGGCAACACTTGATTTGTTAGGTCAAGATGCGCCCATTGACCCTGTTGTGCTGAAAGAGGCGATGGAAGGTGTTGAATTGCGTTAATCGTCAGTCTTTGCGTGATGTCAATTCAATTTCTAGGCGTACAAAATAATCAGAGACATTGCGCCCAATTGTGAGGACATCGCCCGATAAAAGGCGTGTTGGATGGGTGGAAATGCGAACGTTATTCACAAATATCGGGATACGGGCGCTTTCTGCCAATCGAATATACCATGCACTCTCCCCTGCACGATAATCAATATAGCCTTGTCGCAAAGGCAGCAATGCCTTCCGCCCTCCTGTATGAGTCGCTACAGCATCAAACAAATCCACGGCTAAATCTGTTTTGGCATTATCCAATAAACCACGCGAACCCAGAATACGGGTTTCGTCATCATGCCCCACTTGGAGTTCAAATTCATGCTTACCATGTGAATCGCGCAGAATCAGTAAATTGTTGGCATAGCCTAAGCGCAATGAGACATAGAGAAATTCATCATCAAGCATTCGTAAATCATTAATCGTAGTATTCGGGGCGACTAAGCGCATCAGGTAGGTTTGCATCGTTTCCGTCATCTGCACCTGATTATAAATAGCGAGACTGGTCACGATTTGCCCAATGGGGATGTTCTCCGAGGCATTGAGCATTTGCCCACTGCGCTCTGTGCCGACATGCACACGAACGGGATAATTGCCTTCTTTGACCGAAACCAACTCCTTTTCGGATTCAATCGCACGGATTTGGACTCGCATGGTACCAATAGCTTCTGTGTGACGGGGGTTATCTTGCTGTCGATAAAAACGCATCAAGCAATCGGCTGTGAGGGCGATTTTCTCCGAGCCAATTTCAAACTCATCAATCATGATGCGCGTTTCACCAAGCCGCGTTGCATACCAAATTTTTTGGCTATCATCAAAGTTGAGCCACAAACAACCGCGTGACACATAGTCCAACAAATCGGGGTTGATGAAGTTACGAATATCGACATCCGGCATCGCATTATGATTGGCATCGGGCTTACCGACTAGAATACCATGTTTGCCATAGGAACTGACTTGATAATCGGCTCTGGAAAAAATCAGCATCTTATCGCCCGGACGAACCCGTGTCGGTGGACGTTGAGGAGTCGCGGGTTGCGAGAAAATAGCGATTCTATCCCCTAGTTGCAAATCCAAATCATGCAAGCGTGAAGCTGTATCTATCGGACGCGCAATTTCGAGTGTACTGGCGTTGATATAAGCCTCTTGTTGCGATAAAAATTGTGCCAATGTTCCCACCGCCACCGTCGCATCCAAACGAATGGTATAACTACGGCTGGTATAGACCATGACGGTTTCCAGATTACGCGACGGAATCAAGTTATTACTCGCCTAAATCAGTATTGAACAGTGATTCGATGTTTTGCTGCGACCCATAATGGAAAATCATGACAGTATCCTTGCCGAACTCAATTTCAGTAATCGGCTCTAGTGCGACAATCCGCATACCGCGAATCCGCTTACCTTCTACAACTGCCGAGACATCTGATTTGCGATTGGTATACCACCAGCGCCCTTTGCGCCACATAATCACCCCATGACGGCGCGAGATAGTTTCGCTTGTGCCGAGTATAATATCATTCAACTCACCGCGTCCAACGAACAATGTCTTCTTGGTTAAGGGGTGTGTTTTCTTCTCATCATCTGAGTGGACAGTGACACTCATCAAAGCCTCGCTCAACTCGACATCGTCAGGACGGGCAATTACTTTTTGAACGCGCAAACGCCTCACTAAACGGAATAGTAGGATATTCAACACGAATAAGCCAAGCGATATCAGCGACACGAGGAGAAAAGGTTCTCTACGGATATTCAAACTGAGTTGAACCCATCGTGGTACTGGCTGTGCAACAACAGGTATGTCAGGCGCGATATACGTCACAGGAATGATATAGGGGTCTGCGAGGGGTGGGTCACTCGGCGATGCGCCCGGTACTTCAATCCGCAACTGAAAAACATCGCCTGTTTGGGCATTGGGCGAAAAATCTTGTATATCGGCTTGTAAATTAGCCAGAGTCACGCCCGCACGACCATTTTCAATGCTGCTTTGGCGCAGTTCTCTAGGTTCATTGCTATCAGGCTTATACAAATTGACTAATATTGTGTCGATGTTGATATTTGTTCCGACCACGACATTGAGACCGATTGCTCGCGCTAGGTCTTCAAATGTGCCGGATGTGACAGAAACGTCTAATGTTTGCTGTGCGTAGACCGTCACCGAGTTGACAGTTGTTGCCAGTACCGTATCATTGCGGTCTAAAAGTTGCGCCCGAATCTCATGTTGCCCTGGTGTTTGGCGAGAGGTTTGGAAGACAAAACTGCGGTTGAAATCTGTTTGAACAGGTCTATTATCGACAAAAAAGCGCACCCGTACTGCATCGTCGTTCAAATCACTTTCGACATTGACTTCAAGTCTAACAGGGTCTTTGGTGACATAGCTAAAGCTGTCGCCAGCAAAAGAAATGGCATGGCTCAATTCATCCACTGGGCAATTAATCGTCGTTTCAAACCCTTGTGCGCCGGATTGAACGACAGATAAGCGATATCGTGCCAGACCACTAATCTCGGCAGATGGAATCGGGGTGTCAATATCAACTCGCAACTCGCTGTTGAGAGCATCCGTAAAGTCCTCAAGGAAAGTAGCCACATTACTCTGGATAGAGGCACGCGAATTTTCTTCGTCCTCGTAAAACCAGCCAAAGCCGTTGCTTTCGTAGGCAATGCGCCGCAAGATATTGATATCGGGTCGGTCACGGGTATAGAAGCCAATCGGATAAATTTGGATACCGGAGGCTTGTGAGCGTTGGATAATCTCATCGACTGAGGCTTGTTCATCGACTCGTTGCCCCGAATCGGTAATCATAAGGATGGTACGCCGTTCGCTGCTGGTAAAGTTTTCGAGGATATTGACACTCTGTAGTAAGGCATCATAAACTCGGTTATTGCCGCGCTGAACGTCAAGGTCTAAGATGAATTCGTTGATAAGACGGTTCTTATCGCTAAAAAATGGTGATGGGTCGGAGACACCAGAACCAAATGTAATCACGGCAATTTCGTCTTCTGGCAGCAAATTGGGAATGAGAGAATCTATAATCGCCTGTTTAATTTCCAACAGGGGGATAGTTTCGGTAATATCTAGTACCAGCATCATCCGCATCGGTAAACGTGTGACAAGCGGTGTAATGGAAACATCTCGGCTGGCAACAACATCGCCGCTATCTGTTTGGACAACCGTAATACTGCGAAAATCGCCACGCGGCACCCGTCGTCCGTTAGCATTCATAAATATAGTCTGGATTTGGGCGCGGTTATCATTGCGGTTAAATGTACAGGCATAAGCTGTAAATGCTTGTGGTAAGCCGGATGTGGTATCAATATCCGAACTCGGTCTACCCACATCTGGCGCATTTTCTGCTGCCTGAGTATCCGGTGCAGGATTCTCAGATTCTGCTGTAGCTGTTGGCGTGGCATCTTGGGCGCGGATACTGCCGACAAGTAAGCCGCCTACTAGACTGATGGTGATGATAAAAAATAGGTATCGCTTATTCATCCAAAACTCCAAGCGCGTGATTCTGTTAGACTTTATATCCATATTGTTTTATCCCCCTACAGACGACGCGGCTAATGTACTCGTGGGAACAGAACGTAGTGTACTGGTTGGGATTATCGGTAGCGGCGTGTTTGAGGGCAAGACAAGCGTTGTTGCTCTTATTGTAACGGTTGCTGAGGGTGTCACCTCAAAAACACGAGGCGGACGAGTGACCATGGTGGCTATACGCTCATCATTTGTCTCATTCGCATTGTTCGTACTTGCTATCTGGCTAAAGAAGAAAAATCCGCAAAGTACAGCAATTATAATCAACCAACAACCGACTCGCCGTGCTTGTCGTCGCGGATGTCGTGTGCGAAAATCATGTGATGGGTCAAAATTTAGCGCCATAGAGGGGTCAAAACCCGCAAAGACACGGTGCGATGGATACGCTCGCCACTTGTCTTTAGTAACACCTTCCCCCAAAACTTCAATAGCAATGACGCTGACGTTATCGGTACTGTCATTGATATATGCCAGATTCATCAATTTACTCGGTACGTCGTTAATATCAGTTTGCTGTATCAGAGGCACTAATTCGTCATTAGGAATAGTCTCAATGCCATCAGATGTTAGCAGTAAGCGGTCTCCGGGCTGCAAGCGCAACAGCATCTTATCGGGGCGAATCGTCTCATTCTTGCCGATAGCTTGCGTTAAGACACGCCGTTTGACACTCTCGCCGCGCATTAAGCCCGCTTGCTCGACCTCTTGCATATGGTCAATCGTAATCCGATGGAAGCCATCTCGTCCGGCATGATACAAGCGCGAATCGCCAATATGCAAGACGAAAGCATCCCAATTTTGGATAACAACGGCAGTTAAAGTTGCATTCGCAATTGCACCGGATGTTGACGTTTGCTGACGAATCATAGCGTTAATATCTTGAACCGCTTGCTCCATGACTTCATGCCAATCAAAGCCATAGCGGATATTTTCATGAAAAGCCGCCAGCATATAGTTCACGGCAAATTCACTGGCAATTTCGCCACCTTCAACACCGCCAACGCCATCAGAAAGAACAAACATATAGCCAGCCGCATGTTGATAAATGCCGATAGCATCTTCGTTATGGTTATGTAAGGGACCAACGTGTGTTTTCCAAGCGGCTTTGACGCGAGTATGTTTCGGCAGCACATCCCACGCAAATAACTCAACCCGATAATCGACCTTGTTAACGGTGATGATAGAGCCAATTTTGACGGTGAGCGAATCTTCAATGTCTGGCAACAATTCATTGCCATCAATTTGTACACGCGCCTCCGACTTAGCCTGTAAGAGCAACGGGGCATCATAGAGTTTCGGGTTTACCCGTAAGAAATAGAGTTCATGTGCGCCGAGCTTAAGTTGCGCTTCGCTGCGTCCGATATCAGTGCCAATATGGGTGACATAGCGACGATTGCTATTGAGGTCTATGAGATGAATTTGCGAATATTCAGCCTTGATTTGGTTGGCACGAAAAGGTTGTCCATCCACATCAGGAATATCAAGGTCGTCAACTGCGTCGTCATCGTCTGCGCCTTCTTTCCGTTTGAAGAGCTTGCCAACACCGGGAATGCGTTCCAGATTATTGCGAATGGGACCCGGTATTCGGAGAAAACGCGATGGTCGCACCATCTTCAATTGACGGAAGAGCGAGCCAAAAAGTCGGAAAGGCGCACTAATCCGATAGCGTAAGCCCGCAATCAGTCGTCCGGGTCCGGCGAGTAAATTACGGAAGGAATAGAATATTCTAGCAAAAAAATTGATGAAGCCCACGGGCAACCTGCTCAGTCACTCATTGGATAAATGGCACGATATCTTATCTCTATTGTGACGACAATCGCCAGAACTCGCAAGAAGAATATCTGATTTTTTTCAAGTCGGATAATATAGTTTGTGTGATGCAGCGCACTGTAGGTTTTCTCAATCGCTCAAATTTATGGAATGTGCCAACCAAGCGAACGATTTCTTCGTAATCCGTTTGTGGGTTCAATGTGCGAATGTATTTTACATTGTTGAAGCGTCCAAACATATTTCTATCCTAAAGTTGCAGCTACCGATGAATAATGAGTGTAAACTTAAATTCAACTTGATTCTACCGTTTGCTTCAATCAGTGATGAATCGTAGCTAAGGGTTGTCATATTAGTGGGTGTGGATAGTCAATAGAGCATGGTGCGCTTATTGCACATCTGCGCCTTGAAGAAAGGTAATCTTTTATGAGCGAAGTGCGCGTAGTAACGTCTCTGAATGTAAAAACCGAAGCCGGGCGACCTAGTTTGTTGCGCCGCATTCCAAAGATTGTTTTCTTGCTGATTGTCTTTGTCTATGGCATGACAACGGCGATATTTATTGGCTTGTGGCTGGCACTCGGCGAGACCAATTATGCTGTGAATATCTTTGTCAATACGATGCCAATTGCCTTATTACCTGCGCCGATTCTATTACTGATTGCGCTGCTTTCTCGGCAGTGGAAATCACTGCTGATGCTGGTTGCTGCATTAGCGATGCTTATTGGTTTATATGGCGGCACATTACGCCCACCGGGTCCCAATTTGCTTATTCGGGGTCAGGAAGTCACGCTCTTAACCTACAATGTGCAGCGTCGTAATACTGATTTTGAGGGTATCGAGCAAATTCTACGCTCACAAGATGCAGATATTGTCGCTCTGCAAGAAGTCACACTAGAAATGCGGAATTATTTTGATGAAAATCTCAGCGACTTATACCCTTTCCAAGTGGCAGCCGCCAACGCACAGACAGAACATACGCAGATGATTCTGAGCAAATGGTCAATTGATGTTCAAGGACGGCGACCTGTTATGCGCGGTGTTATCGAGATTGATGATACGGGGGTTGAATTAGTGGTCTATAGTGTGCAGTTGAGCAACCCACTGACGAATGATGGTGAAGGCTTTGATGATAGCACACGCTCGCAGCAAGGTAACATTGTGCGCCTGATGGCAGCCGATGAAGATGGAGCGCCGCTTATTATTCTGGGCGATTTTAATATGAGTGATGCCACGAACGAATATCGTGAATTTACAAAAGATTTCATTGATGTTTTTCGTCATACAGAGCGTGGTTTTGGAGCAACCTTCCCTAATTGGGATTATATCAATCCGTCATTGAATTTTCTGCCGCCACTTATCCGACTCGATTATGCTTTTCTCAGCCTGAATATCAACCCAGCAGATGCACGAGTCATCCCAGAAGGCAGCAGTGACCATTATCCGATATGGATAAAAATTCGTGTTCAGTAGAACGATTAGCTTGCTAAGTTGATGAGCTAATCTTGGATGGGTGCATTTCATCCTAGTGCATAAATTGTAGGGGATGACCCATGTGTCATCCCGATGCCAGCAACAACGGGCGCACACGCGGGTACGCCCCTACAAAAGCACAACGGTTTAGGCGAAATAGGATTTGTTTTATATTTTGCACCCACTTGAAATTTCAGGTGGGTTGATATATGTGTTTAACAATTTTGCGGTATCATTAAATTCATGAGTATCACGAAAGCGATAGATAAAGGACAATGCCATCATGGGTATGTTTGACAAGTTGCTGAATCGTCGTCAGCAAGAAGAAGAAATGAAAGCATCGAATCGTCTGCCACCGGGACAATCGCTAACCCATAAATTTCCAGTCTTGACCTATGGACCCAATCCCACATTCGACCCTCAAACATGGGATTTCCGCGTGTTTGGTGAAGTTGAAAAAGAAATGCGTTGGAATTGGGAAGAGTTCCTTGCGCTGCCAACTATCACCCTGACGACGGATATTCATTGTGTGACGCGCTGGAGCAAATTCGATACCACATGGACAGGCGTGAAATTCAAAGATTTTGTGAATTTGTTTGGCATCAAAGATAGCGCCCGTTACGTGATTGCTCATTGTGATTATGGCTACACAACCAATCTTCCGCTAGAAGTCATGCTAGATGATGATGTGCTGATAACTTATCAATATGAAGGTGAGCCGCTTGAACCTGACCACGGGGGACCCT
Organism: Anaerolineae bacterium; assembly: GCA_030950085.1. GTDB lineage: Bacteria > Chloroflexota > Anaerolineae > Aggregatilineales > Phototrophicaceae > JAUZRW01. The sequence goes on along the minus strand of JAUZRW010000049.1, from coordinate 3,854 downwards.
TACGGACACTCGTGCCGAAACGTTATTTGTGGAAGAGTGCAAAATTCGTGCGAGCCTTAGAATTTAGCAAAGAAGATAAGCCGGGCTTTTGGGAAGTGCGCGGCTATAGCAATGATGGCGACCCGTGGCAAGAAGACCGTTACGGACAACGTGGTTTCTTCTAAATCGGGGACAGCAAAAAATCAAATCATAATCAAATTGAAGGCGTGCTGCTATACAGTACGCCTTTTTAATACTAGCAGACTACTCTTCTGGTGTTTCCGTGGCTGCGATAGAAGTCATATCTGCACGAGCAGTCAATGTGGCAGCTTCAATCGTTAGGAAGGCTTCTTGTGTTGCCTGTAGATTAGCGGGTAAGGCACTTGCTGTCAGCATCAGTAGTGGTGCATTGCGTGTATTGGCGGCTTCAACGGTGCGCGGGAAGTTCTGTGCATCTTGTGTCGTGCGCGGCATGAGTGGGTCAAGTGTCGGGAAGGTGAATGTCTCTATCATGCGCTGTTGTTCAGCAGCCTCAGTTGAAAATTCATCAACAGGAACGCCAATATAACCTGTTGAGAGACCATATACGCTAATCACAAAACTCAATAAGACAATGCTAAACAAGCCCCAAGCGATGCGTGTATTGCGACGACGGATATCTTGACCATTTTTGCGCTGCCGCAACGCTATCATGACCGCGTTAAAATCATAGCCCTTTGTCAAATCGACAGCCTCTACATGACGGATAGATTGCGGTAAAGTCGTTTTCTCCACAATTACAGGCAGTAAGCTGTGTTTCTGTGCGATGGCTGTATCAAGCGCCTTAAGGACGCTTTTATCTGTGACAGACGTAGGAGAAACCAATATAATGAGGATATTGGCATCAAAAGTTTCGGTTGTTTTTGAGAGTTCTTTCTGCATACGCTCTGCTAATGCGGCATCATTTGGAGCGTAAGTAATATTGAGCATGAATCGCCTTTCGTGATTTCTTGCATTGTCAAGTTGACAGGTTTTACGATAATTACTATACTGCCATTGGTATCATAATCATAGCCAGCGAAATTGCAATCAGCACACCTGCTGAAAAGGGGAAGATTTCCATGCAAGGAAACAATGCCTTTCGGCTCATTGTCCGACGAGGTCCACAACCGAATCAGGTTTACGAATTAACAAACGAGGTGACAAATCTCGGACGCGATATTACCAATGATATTGTGATTAATGACCGTGAGGCGAGTCGCCATCATTTGCGATTCATGCGGGGTGCGGATGGTTTCACAATTGAAGATTTAGGTAGCACCAACGGCACCTTCGTTAATGGTAAGCGTGTGACAGGGGCAACCCCACTCAAAAATGGGGATATGGTGGGCTTAGGCGAGACCGTCACCTTACAATTTGAAGTCGTTCGTCCGGGTGCTGCTCCTGCTCAACCTGTTCAAGCAGCACAACCCGAACAGCCCGTGCAACCACAACCTGTTCAACCGCCGCAACCATCTTATACCCCACCGCCTGTCAGTGAGGATGACCGTTATAAGCCGCAACAAGCAGCGCAGCCGGAACAACCCGTTCAGCAACAACCTGTTGAAGCACAAGTGCCGCAACAAGAATATGCCCAACAAGCAGACCCCTCTTATGGTGGTAGTGGCACAGCACAGGCAGCTTATGGACCACCTCCGCCGGGTTATGATTATGACCCATATGCCATGCGCGGTGATGAAGGCAGTAGTACGACACAGTGGTTTTTAATCGGTTGCTTAGGCTTGCTCTTGCTCTGTTGTTGTTTGACTGTTGTACTAGCAGTTGGGGTTGATACATTCTGCTTATACGAGGATGTCCCCGGTCTCACTAATATTCTCAATGCAATAGGTCGTGTGCCAACTTGTTAATATTCGCTATTCAGCTTTCCGTGATATTTCTTCGGACAGACAGAAGCCAGTCCCTATGAAAGATGATTTTTGATGATTTTTGAATTGTAGGGACATGATTTTTCACATCCGCGATGTCACAAGTTTATGGATAGGTGGAGTGTTACCCCTTTGCATCTTCGCGCCTTTGCGTTAGGCATTTCTCACGGATAGCTGAATAAATACGCCTCCATAAATGTATTCGATATTTTGGTTGGACATGATAACGCTGATTGCAACGGTACTTAACGAAGGCGACAACATTCATCACCTAATGAACGGCTTGCTGAATCAAACACGCCAAGCAGATGAAATTATCATTGTTGATGGTGGCAGTAGCGATAATACCGTTGCTATTCTACACACTTATGAAAATCGACTCCCTCTGAATATTATCGTGCAGCCCGACTGTAATATCAGTCAGGGACGCAATACAGCCATCTATCATGCCAAAGGGGATATTCTGGCGATTACAGATGCCGGTGTGCGCTTAACCGAGACGTGGCTAGAGAAAATTACACAACCTTTGCTTGACAATGATACTGTGACTGTGGTCTGTGGTTTCTTCAAGGCAGACCCACAAACGATATTTGAGGTAGCGATGGGGGCGACAACCTTACCTTTAGTGGACGAAATTGACTCTGATACCTTTTTGCCGAGTAGTCGTAGTATTGCGTTGCGTCAAGCGGCTGCAAAACACGTAAACGGTTATCCGGAATGGCTTGATTATTGCGAAGACCTTATCTTTGATTTACGCCTAAAAATGACTCAAGCGCCCTTTGTTTTTGTGCCAGACGCGCTGGTTTACTTTCGTCCGCGTAGTACGATGACCGCCTATTATAAGCAATATTATCGTTACGCACGCGGCGACGGCAAAGCGGATTTGTGGCGCAAACGACATGCGCTGCGTTACATCACCTATCTTGTTGCCCTGCCCCTACTGTTGCTATTGACGTTCTTCAGTCACCCTGCATTTCTACTATTGGGTGTATTCGGCGGGCTGCTTTATCTTTATCGACCTTATCGCCGCTTGCCACAAGTGATGCGCGATGCCCCCTCACAATCCCCTTTGGCGTGGCTACAGGCAATCCTCCTCATTCCGATAATTCGGGCGGTGGGCGATATTGCCAAAATGCTTGGATATCCTGTCGGATGGCAATGGCGCTTGCAACATCGCCCTACGGATTGGAATCAGGTTTAATTTGGGGGCTATCTCACTATGCCGTTTTGTGTGAGGCGCGATGAAACCCCGAAAGGGGCTTTTCAGATTCTACAATATGATTGGCTATGCAAACGGTTTTTTCTCAATTTGGAAGCGACAGTGTGTAGCGCCTTGTGCAAGACAAGCTGTTTCAAGCACGCGATACTTTTTTCCCTTGCTGATATAATACAACGCGCCCTCATACATGCCGACAATTGCTGCACAGATAGGCTCGTAAGCCCCCGTACCGCGACTGTTGTTTGCCTTACGTCCCCAACAGACGGGGCATTTTTCGACATTAACGACAAAATAGCGACCATCATCGTCAATTGTCGTCGTCGAAGCAGATTGTTGCCCGACAATATGCTGTGTGATACGTGGCATGATGAGTTTTAGGCGGATATTTAGGGGGACGGCTTGTAATGCAGTTAGAATAATAGGCTGCGTATTTGTAATTGCTGCGAAATGATTTTCTAGCATATGTCGTCCGGCACGCCGCGCAAAACCCCGTCCTAAGCGCCGCCCGATGAGTGTTTCCAACCCTGCATTGAGCATCGAGAAGTCGTCAGTGTCAAAACCGCGCTCATGATTGTCCAATGGATAATGATTTATCAGATGTGCAAGATTAGCGGCTTTCAATGCCCCTGCGATGCCATTTTTGCCCATGACCGCTTCAAGCGACTGCAAAAAATAATGTGCAAAATAATTTGGGAAAAAGATATTAGCAGATGGAAGCGGCTCAATCGGCATTCGATAAACCTTGTTTAATA
>JAUZRW010000048.1 GCA_030950085.1 Anaerolineae bacterium | reverse complement strand
CCTTATACCGTGTTAGAGGTAGATGCTTTAGAAAATTCTTGATGGTTCGCTATTAAACATCATGGTTGACACTGTTTTTGAATAACGTTAATGACCGTTGCATTGTATAATCTGCTACACTGAAGCTGTGGCTATGTGATGTCACAATCCAATTCATCAAATTACAAATTATCAGGAACATTGGAGTGAGGAGAATTTATCATGAGCAGTGACTATCGTAGAAAGTACGAAGCTAAAAGGAAAGACCCTCTTAAGCCCTATTATCCGATTATTGGTCTCATACTAATAGGCATTGCAGGGGCTGTCGGGTATTTTGGACGGGCTTCTGTTTATGCCTTCGTTAAATCAAACCTCTTGACCAATACGACAGGCTTACCAGAAGATTCTGTCATGGAATATGTTGTCGCCTTTGGTATTGGTCTTGTGCTTATTGGTGTTTTTTCGATGGTCTTTGCAGTGTTTGCACCCAAGCCGAAGAATCGTAAAGAAACATCTGAAAGTACCTTGAAGAGAGAAAAAGAAGAGATGGATGCAGAACGTCTACGGGCTAAACGGCGTAAGGCACAAATGCACGCCAAAATGAAAAAAGCTAATCGACAGAAAAATCAGTAATACCAATGGAATAATGACTCAATACTTGAAAGGAGTAAAGCGGTTTTCTGTGGATTCGTCATGGCTAGAAGCCGCTTTTTCTTGTGGAAAGAACTGTACCGAAAACAGGCGGCGAAGAAATTCAATTGTACATGCGGACGTATTATTCGCTGCTGCGCTCTAGTGGTGTAATACAGATAGAAACGTTGGTCGAAAGTCACATTGCTATGCAATCGTCACTGCACGTTGGGGCAGCAAAGTTGCAGCCGGATGTTTCTTCTCTTTTGTATAGTGCTTTGCGTTTGCCGCCGTGCATCAAAGAAAGCAATCTTGTTTTAATAGGGCAAACTGAACAATCTTTTGTAGATGCTGGCTATCATGAAATTTCGCAGTGGACACGAGTTTATGCGCCGGGTCGTCGTCGCCGTACTTTATTTGACGGCAAATCAACATTGGTTGTCTACATTGCGAGCCGCTCTGATATTGATGACCTTGTACCGATTCTCACAGCGTATCAAATCGAGTGGAATAAGCTACACCTATTGCTAAAAGATACTCAAGCACGGCAATTTTTGGAACAACGGCGTGGGCAAGAAACACGATTGAGCGAATCTGATATCGAACGATTATCGGACTTGTTACGGATGGAACGTGCGGATTTGAAACGCTTGGAAATTGTGTGGCAGGATGAATTTGTCGATACCTTGTTGCAGGTTGCAGGAAACCCTAAAAACATTGGCATCGCACTGATTTCCGGTTCGCTGGCAGATTATCGTAGGGCAACGGCATCTTGGTGGGAAGAAATGCGCCAAGCGGTTCTTGAAGCCGATGGACCCGATGTTGAGCAACATCCGATATATTTTGTATCTTCCAATACTCATTCGCTTGTCAATTTGCTCACAGGTTTCGCGCATCGTCATGAGCAAAGTTTGCTTGACTATGTTAAGGACTATAACTACGAAGCCTTGCTCCTAGAATATGAAGATATCCAGAAACATCCCCAAAAAAGCCTCGAAAATTTTTTATATTACGTTTTGGGTAAATATTTATCTGATACGCAATCTGGGGCAATCGAACAAATTCATGCCGATGAACGCAGTGTCGGGATTTACCGTGTGCCGAATAAGCATGGTTTTGAGATTGAGGCACAGGTTATTGATGTAAGCACCCTCCACAATGATTGGATGGATAAACGTCTTTTGCTAGGAGACATGACTGCTTTAAGCCAAAGTAATGCCCTTATTCTCAATATTGATTACCCCCTTGGCATGGCAGCTTATGAAATGCTGAGTCGGATTAGTGAGCGCACAACGAGTCGTTTGCAGGGGGTTTATATTTTGGGCAAAGCAGCCACATTGAATGGGCGGATTGGCGATGTGATGATTCCCAATGTTATCCATGACGAACATTCGCAAAATACCTATCTTTTCGACAATGTATTTTGTGCCGAAGATGTGAAGCCTTATATGTCGCTGGGAAACGTGATGGATAATCAGAAAGCGGTCACGGCACTAGGGACATATTTGCAAAATTCAGGCTATATGTCGGTATTTTATCGTGAAGGCTACACGGATATTGAAATGGAAGGTGGTCCCTATCTATCGGCTGTTTATGAGGCTTTCCGACCCAAACGGCATCCCTCCAATGAAATCGTGAATCTATACCAAGTGCCTTTTGATATTGGTTTTTTGCATTATGGCTCTGATACACCGATGAAGCATGGGCAGAATCTCGGTGCGGGTAGTATGAGTTATACAGGGATTGAACCTGCCTATGCGACAGCGATTGCCATTTTGCGCCGTATTTTCGTTGTTGAAATGAGGCGCTTGCAAGGCAATGTCGGCTGTTAGTGTTATTTGTTCCTTCACAAATTAATGATATGATGATGCTAAACAAACCCGTTGGAAACAATTCTCGTAAGGTGATACATGAAATTCCAACAAGCATTTGAGGTCGCACGCGGCGATGTGGTTGCATTCATAGGCGCAGGTGGCAAGACATCCGCACTCATCGGCATGGGCTATGAGTTGATAGAATCCGGCTGGCGTGTTCTAGCGACGACAACAACTGTAATTGAAGAAGAACAACTGGCATTGATGCCCCATGCCATGTACTACAATATGAAACCCGAAGCTATTTCAGCAGCTTTGTCTGAATACGGCTTTGTGTTTTTATACGATGTGATATGTGCTGGCAAGGTTTATGGACCCTCTATCGAATGGACAAAACAGGTACTCGATACAGTCGATAGCGATGTTTTGCTGATTGAAGCCGACAGTTCAGAAGGTAAGCCGTTGAAAGCGCCTTATGCTGATGAACCCGCTATCCCGAAAGAAGCCTCTTTGGTTATTCCAATAGCCTCTTTAAGTGCCTTAGATAAACCATTGGATGATGAGAATATTTATAATTCACAAGCGATGATAGATAAGTATGGATTCTACCCCAGTAGCCGTGTTCGTTCGCCATGGATTGCACAAGTGCTGCGCGATGCAGAACTCGGCTTACAGGGAATCCCTGACAAAGCACGAGTCGTTGCCTTTATTAATCAGACTCCAAACGAAGGGTATCTGCGCGGTAGGGCGCGTCTCATTGCAAAATTGGCTTTGCAATCGCCCCGTTTTAATGGTGTTGCCTTGGGTTCAATTCGGGCGGCTGACCCTGTATTAGAAGTTCAACGCCCTGTAGGGGCAATGGTACTAGCGGCGAGTGCCTCTGAACATATGGATATGCCGAAGGTACTCTTACCATGGACACGTAGTCGGACGATTATTGAACACATTATTGTGCAGTTGATAAAATCACGACTGAATTTTGTGAGTGTCGTGACAGGACATGATGCAGCATTGGTGAAGAGTCGCGCTAAAGCAATGGATGTGAAAGTTGTGCATAATAGGGGCTACAAAACGGGCGATAGGTTGTCATCATTGCGTGTTGGGCTACGGGCGATGCCTGAAAACGTCTCAGCGGCAATGATTGTTTTAGCTGACCAACCGCGTATTGAACCGAAAGTTGTGTATCGCTTGTTGAAGGCTTATTCTGAAGGTCAGGGCGATTTTCTCATTCCGACATTTCAAACAATGCGTGGCTACCCGATGCTGATAGCGCGGCGTTATTGGTCAGAAATTCTCGATAGACGACAAACAAAATCACTTTCCGACTTATTTGATATGCTCCACGACAATATAACGTATCTTAAGGTCAAAACAGATACTATCCTCAGCGATATTAATACACTGGCTGGTTATCACGCTGAACGTCGTAAAGCAGGATTGCAGCAGATTAACCCTCTTTTTCGCAAACCTGATGCCTCTTGGTGACATACTGAAAACTTCAACTTCTTTGGTCTCGTGCTTGTTTCAACAATTCCTGAACTTGGTCTGGTGTCCATCTTGTACTTTGCAATACACGGTTACGCAGTGTGCTAGGCGCATGAACAGCCCCCCCATGAGCATCATTAGCAAGGGCATCTGAATTTTTCATCGGTGTGACAATAATCAGAACCTCATGGGCTTCAATCACATGGGTGCTAGGCGGGGCATACATAAATGTTTGGCGGTCACTGGTACGGACACCAATCACACCGGCATCAAATCGCTTGCCAAGTTTCAAATCACTGATAGATTTCCCAATCCAATCAGATGAATCTTCCATGTAAATTTCAGTCGTTTCGAGTCCTGTATGATAGTTGAACAGCACATAATTGACAAAATCAGCTAATTCAGGGCGTGTTGTAGTCAGTAAGATGAAACGGGCTGCGACATGGAATGGACTGACAACTCGGTCTGCACCAGCACGTTCTAGCTTATCTATCATATCATCAGTATTGGCGGTTGCTGTAATGAGAATATGCTTGTTTAAGGCACGGCTACTCAATATTGTCAAAATACTATCTGCCTTCTTTTCGAGCGCAACCATGATAGCTTGTGCGCGATGAACCCCTGCTTTTATCAAGGTTTCTTCTGATGAAGGCGAGCCATGTACCACACGGAAACCACGCTTGAGAAGTTCACTGGTCAATGTATTGTCATGGCTGAGGATAACGAACGGGCGCTCTGGATTGAGCCGACTAATGGCACTACGTGCTACACGGTCACTTCCACAAATAATAAAGTGCTTCGACATACCTTCAATAGCTTGCTCGGATTCAATCAATGAATAAGTATTTTCGCTGCGGATGGGGTCGTTTTGCTTGGGTAATGCTTGCCATAATGCGATGTGCGACTTTACCTTTTTGCCGCGACATTTTCGCTTAATACCTTCGACTTGGTGTGATGGTGCGACAACAATCAGTATTTCATCTTCTTGCAGCACATGTTGGGCGGACGGGGCATAACCAAAATGGGCATCTTCATAGCGGATGCCAATAACACCTGTATTATATTGTTCTCGCAATTGCAATGCCCCAATGGTTTGACCAATCCATGGTGAATCATCCAGTAAATCGAGTTGAGTCAAGCGATAGTCGATACCGTATTCAAATAATAGTCCATTGAAAAAATCTGCTACTGCGGGGCGTAAGGTTGCATTGTTTAGAAATTGTCCGGCTGTATCATAGGGTGTTACGATGATGTTTGCACCCACACGGGTCATTTTTGTGCTGAGGTCATCATCAAGAACGGCGGCTGAAATTTGCAATGTCGGAGCAAGATTGTGGGCTGTCAGAACAGCTAGTAAGGTTTCGGTGTCATTTTCAAGCAATACCATCAATGCTTGAGCGCGTGCAATGCCAGCACTGACTAACAGGGTATCATCTGTGGGATTACCCTCTAAGACTAATAAGTCATCATTACGCAGACGCTCTGCATAAGCCTTATCTTGAGTAATCACGACAACCACATCGAGAATAGTTGATTGTGTGCTGAAGCGGTCAATGATAAAAAAGATGATGCGTTGTAATGGACGACGTAGCCATAGATTATGCCCATGCTCATCATCCCCAAAAATGCGGTCAAGGAAATTATCAATCGGTTCATATCGCCGTGCGCGAGTCGCGTTTCGGCGAGCATTTGCACCCTGCAATAGATACTCAATTGTTTTATCCACCATTTCACCCATGCCACAGATGATGTAATGATGATTGAGTTTGTCGATGGTGCGCTGAGTTTGGCGTTTTTGGCGGGCAGTACGCAGTAAGGGGCTTGTCACGAATTGGACGATTGCCTGACCTGCAAAGGCAAAAGCACCTAAACCAGAAATTGCCAGTATAATAGCAAAAATTTTACTTTCGGCAGATTCAGGTGTTATATCACCATAGCCAATTGTTGATAAGGTTATCACTGTCACATACAAAGAATCGAGTACAGACCATTTCTCAATCACCGTGAAACCGAGTGTCCCTAATGGGATAATAATCAAAAATGCGGCTAGGGCAATTTGTAGTTGTCGCCGAAGGTCGTCCACAAGCTAATCCATTTCAACGTGTCAATTGTTATATTGGTCAATAGTATACTGAATCTATCTAAAATGTGATGCTTGTCTGAGGGGAAAGTTGGTTTGAAAAATTTAACGAAAATGGTTTAGTCTCCACCTTGCCTAACTGATATCACACAGTTGAACCTAAATTGTGCATTGTGCTAATGAGGAGATATGCCTCTCCCGTACAAAAGGAGAGGCTTTGCGTAACATCAGTTTCCTAAGTGGTTTTGAACCAGCGAATCAAACGCGAGACAATGCTGCGCCTATCGCGCATACTTTGTTTATACTCTAGTAAAAGTTGTTTTGTGAGGATTTCTAGCTCGTTAGTCCGCATCCGCGCACCATTGACAATAACCCAGTGGCTATCTACTGCACGCAAATCACGCGGACGACGATTATAGAGTTTTTCATACGCTTGAGCATAATTGTGCATGACACGTTCAGGACTGATAATCATAAAGCATCAACTCCACTTAACACAAGGACTTATTACGCATTATAATAGATTTTTTACTTTTGTAACATATTTTTACAAGAATATGCACTTTAATCTAGCCGCTTATCTTCGCTATAATCAGAATACGAGAGAAACTAAAGGAGTTCAAATGTCCTATACGCGCACTGATTATGAACAAGCTGTTTCTATTATACGGGAACATAGCTCATTAATGCCAGATGTTGGTCTTGTCTTGGGGTCAGGATTGGGGACTTTGGCAGATACATTAGAAGACCGGATTGCGATTCCTTATGAGGCGATTCCCGGTTGGCCCGTTTCGACTGTTCATGGGCATAGTGGACAACTTGTTATCGGCAAGTTAGAAGGGCAGACTGTCATTGCACAGCAAGGACGAGCGCACTTCTATGAAGGTTATACCATGCAGCAAGTGACATTCCCGATACGGGTGATGCACTTTTTGGGTGTGAAAACTGTCATCTTAACCAATGCTGCTGGCGGAATTGACCCGTCTTTCAGTGTTGGGGATTTGATGCTGATTAATGACCATATCAACTTTCCCGGTCTTGCAGGACACACGCCGCTATTGGGTCCAAATGATGAGACCATTGGCGCACGTTTTGTTGGTCTAGCACAAGCCTATGACCGAGATTTGCGTCAACTTGCACGCTCTATTGCGACAGATGATAATATCCCACTCCATGAGGGGGTTTATGTGGCGGTTTCTGGTCCAGCCTTTGAGACTCCAGCAGAAATTCGTATGTTCCGCACAATGGGCGCGAATGCTGTTGGCATGTCTACTGTTCATGAGGTATTGGTGGCGCGTCATGCCGGAATGCGAGTAATGGCTTGTTCAGGGATTACGAACGTGGCGATTGATGCTGTTGATAGCGATGTTGAAACGAATCATGAAGAAGTTTTGGAAGCCGGCAAAGTGATTGTGCCGCGTCTGGCAACGATACTGAAAGGCGTATTACGAGGTTTTAGCGCATGACATGGTTTTTCTTCATGCTAGAATGGCTGGCAATACCACTCTATATCTTGATGGGTGTAGTGATTGTTTATCAGGGTTGGCGCTTTTTACAAGCACGCGATGAATTACGCTCAACTTTTTTTCAGTTAGAGCAAGATTTGGCGCGTAATCGCCAAGCAGCTGCTGTTACTGTTATCATCATTGCGCTTGAAATCTCTATTTTGCTGGCGGGTGTACAGGTGCAAGCTGTTCCGTATCTTGAAAAAGAAAGAGATTTGGATGATTTGCTTGCCCAGCAAGATATCGGGCAAGTAAGTGATGGTGACTTCCGCACACCGACACTGCCGCCTATTGGTGAAGGGGGGCTTGATTTAGAGATTGGGACACCACCGGGCGGAGTCAGCGATACAGGCTTTATCCCAACGCCGACATTAACCCCAACACCTGTCGGCACAATCATCCCGAATCCACCTGCAATACAAGGATGCTTAGATGACCGCGCCAACCTGGAAATCCCTGCTAATGGGATGATTATTTTCTATCCAACAACAGTGCGTGGTACAGCTTTCACAGATAATTTTTCTAGTGCCAAACTCGAAATTAGCGGACCCAGTACCAATGACCAATATGTGGTTGTCGATACAATTACGAATCCCATTCAGCAAATGTCAGAATTTAGCGAATTTTTGCCTGCGACGTATGAAGCGGGGCGTTATTTGTTTCGTTTAACGGTCTTTGATATTACAAATACGCTGGTAGCTTCTTGTATGGTCAATGTGTATATCACCGACCCACCCTTAACACTGACACCAACACCCAATTCAGGTGGATAATAAATAACAAGCCCCTTTCGGGGTTTCACTGCGCCTCATGCAGAATGGCAAAGTAAGGCAAGTGCTAGAGTATTATCATAGATAATTTGTTAAACAAGAAATTAGGAAAGCTAATGACATTCAAAACAACGCCGAAATCACCGACTTTACGCTTAAATGAACAGTCTCGGCTACGTGCCGCACAGGGACAGACCGTTTACCGGATGGGCTTTGGAGAATCACCTTTTATGCCACCAATACGGGTACAGCAGGCTCTACAAGAATCTGCCCACCGAAAAGATTATGCCCCAGTGCAAGGTTTGGTAGAATTACGTCAAGAAATAGCGAGTTTTCATAGCCATGTGGATGGTTATGCTATTGATGCACAACAAGTTTATGTTGGCTCTGGCTCAAAAATACTCCTGTTTAATACTTTGCTGGCGTTTGAATCAGCCGTTGTTCTCATACCGACTCCGGCGTGGGTTTCATATGCGCCGCAAGCCGAGCTAATAGGGCATCACGTTCATCGGATTCCCACAACATTTGAAGGACGTTGGCATATTACACCAGCAGCTCTTGAAGCAATTCTCTCTCAGGACGAGTATGCAGATATGAGTAAGATACTTATTCTAAATTATCCGGGCAATCCTGATGGCTTGACCTATACGGCGACTGAACTTGAAGATATTGCTCATGTGTTGCGAAAACATCAAGCATGGGTCATTTCTGACGAAATCTATGCCTGTTTACATCATCAAGGGCAGCATATATCTATCGCTCAATATTATCCAGAGCGCACCGTGACAACGACAGGGCTATCAAAATGGTGTGGAGCAGGAGGTTGGCGTTTAGGTGTCCAAATTTTACCTAAGGACGCACCTGTAGCCTTTGTAGATGCTATTCTTGGCATTGCCTCGGAGACATTTTCTTGTGCGCCAACGCCGATACAGGTTGCCGCTTGTCAGGCTTATGTTTGGGATGATGTTACAGACCATCATCTGCAACAACAACATCATATCTTAAGCAGAGTAGGCAATCATATCCAGCAAATATTGTCGCAGAATGGCATTGCAGTACATCCGCCAGAAGGTGGCTTTTATCTCCTGCTTGATTTTAGTCCTTTGCGTGAAAAATTAGCGGGGCGTGGTATCCAGACGGACACTGATTTATGCTTAAGACTCTTAGAAACAACAGGTGTGGCGCTCTTACCCGGCACAGCGTTTGGAATCTCCCCAAGTGATTTGACGGCTCGGTTAGCTTATGTTGATTTTAGTGGCATTGCTATCCAACAGGCAATTTCACAAAGCAAGGGGGCGATACCAGACCAAGAATTATTTGATGTTCATTGCGCCCATATGTCACAAGGCATTCATGCTCTGGTCGATTGGCTCACTTGATGAACTTAGTTATGTCGTTTGCTCAATAATGAACTGGCAACATTACGGCATGTACGTTATCCTCTTGTTTGGATTAATTGCGAAACCACTAAAAATCTATGTGCTGTGCTAGATTTATAAAATTTGAGGCAGGCATGATATGGGTAGGTGATGATGATACTTGATAGATTCTTATTTTGAGGTCGTCTAATAGTCGTAGATTAATCTGATTGGTGATTATTATTAACAATACAAGGAGCAAAATTTTGAAAAAACGTAATTACGTGTTCATTTCACTGTCAGTAGTGCTGATACTCTTGTTGTCGCTGCCATTGAGCATGGTTAGCGCACAAGAAGAATGCAACTTCGCTGACGAAATCGTTCGCTTTGGCGGTCTCGCGCCGATGTCTGCGCCGGGTGCGGTTGCCGGTGGTGTAGCGATGGATTGGGCTTTCCAACAAGCGGTTGCCGATGTTAATGCAGCTTGTGGTATCAGCATTGATGGCGTGAATTATCAAATCGAAGTGGTTTTAGGTGATTCCGAAGGTAGTCCAGAGCGTGGTCAAGCTGTTGCCGAACGTCTCATTTTGGAAGATGGGGTTGTCGGTATGGTTGGTGTTTATCATAGCGCCGTGGGTCTCGCAACTATGGGTGTTATGCAAGAAAATTCAATTCCGACAGTTTTCTCTGAGCCTTGGAATGATAATGTGAGTGCTAATGGCATCGCTGACTATGACAATCAACCAGCGCGTATCACTACCAATGAAGCGGGTATTGATTATATCTTCCGCGTTGCGCCTTCTAGCTCAATGGTGGGTAGTGCTGCAACTGATTGGTTTATTGCGCTTGGTGTTCAAGACATTGTTTTCATTGTTGAGAATACAGATTACGGTCAACCGGCTGCTGCTGATGAAATTGCACGGATGGAAGCTGCTGGTGCTACGACAGAAAAGCTCGATATTGAACTCGGTACAGAAGATTTTGTCCCTGTCCTGAGCCGTATTCAAGCGCGTGCTAACCCACCTGATGCCATCCGTATCTTGGTTACAGGCGAAACATCTTTCAACGTCACTCAACAAATGGCAGAACTCGGTATTGCGCCTAATGAAGATACAATCTGCGTGACTAATCAGATTGCTTTCCAGAGTGAACAATACTGGAATACTGTACCAGATGGCAACTACTGTGCTTTCACTCGCGTGGGTATTATCCCCTCGCTATTCAATGATACGGCTGCTGAATTAAATGCTGCCTATGAAGAAGAATTTGGTGACATCGTTGCCAGTTTCGCTATGGAAGCATATGATAGTGTATGGATTCTCGCTGATGCAATGGAACGTGCGGGTACATATACTGATGGCGCTGCAATCGCTCTTGCACTTGAAACAACCGACATTGAACTGTCGCAAGGTAATTATTACTTCACATATGGTACGCACAATCCAGAAATCCCAGAAGATGTGCCGGACTTTATGTGGCATCAATGGCCAGATCCAATCGTAACGGTCATGCAATACTTTGAAGCGGGTCAGAGCAGTTTAGATGCCGCCGTTGTTTGGCCTCCTGCCTATCAGACACATGGGACAAGTTATGTTGTGCCGGGGACATCCCCATAACATAGTGTTTGTCAACAATTATCCAATTATGCCAGTTAGAAATTTAATTGGGCAATAAATTCGTAGAGGTACATGATGTTTGTGCCTCTATGAATCTCCCGTTAGTTTCATTGTAGAGTCCTAAAAGTCTTTTTGCAGGGGAGAAATATGCTTCTCCCGTACAAATGGACTTCGTTTTCCAAATTCTTTGCAGACTCTACTCAATGGCATTGTTGGGTGAATATTAAGCACGTTGGGGTAAGCCTTCAGTGTGAAATTGCCATATTTTCGCATTATCAAATGCTCACTTATATTTTGATAGATTTTGAAACTTCCCCCATTAATTATGAAGGATTTCATGAATGAATTTTGTTGTTTTATGGTTGATGTTTGCTTTCTTTTTCGCAGGAATCGGGGCATATTTCGTACCGAAACGTTATCGTAATCTTGGATTAGATGATACGAATTCGACAACGGGCGCTGCGTTGAGCGGTTTTGTTGCCGGACCCTTAGTGGGTTTATTATGGTACTACACCCCGAAACTTAATCGAATCTGGATGATTAGTCTGACGGTCTTAAGTTTTGGTGTGCTATATACCATGTTTGCACGGGCGAATCCAGATAATTTATGTGTTGTTGCGCCTTATAATGCAACTTATTTGACCCAGCAGAGTGTCAATGGAATCGTCATTGGTTCAATTTATGCGCTCATGGCTGTTGGCTTAACCCTCATTTACTCTGTTCAGGGCATTATCAGTTTTGCACATGGGCAGCTTTATATGATTGGGGGCTACTTTTCATATTATTTTCTTGATAGGATGTCCGCTGCATTAACAAATGCTATGGGAACTGAGATTATCGTTAATCCTATCTGGGGTATTCCGGTTGCGGGTATACTCGTTTTCATTATCGGTGTTGTTTTTGAGCGTTTGTTCTTGCGTCCTATGCACGAAGGCTTGATTGAGCGGGCGGCTGAATATGCCATTTTGATTACTTTCGGCTTTGGCTTTTTTATTGAATACCTCACACTTGCTGTCGCGGGCCCATTTCCGATACGCGCAACACGTTACCTCGAAACTCGGCGCTTTCAGTTTGACCGTATCTCCATCACTGACGATATCACATTTGGGCCGGTTAACGTCATCGCTGATAGAGGTGTTGTGATGGTGATTGGCATTTTGCTGATTTTTGTCTTGCTTTACTTCCTACAACGGACATGGACAGGTCGCGCTTTACGGGCAACGAGTATGGATAAGCAAGCGGCTGCTGTAACGGGTATTAATCCGATTACGATGAATACGCTGGCTTTTGGTATCGGTGCAATGCTGGCAGGTATGGCGGGCGCGGCATTAGTCCCGATTTTCTCATGGGTGCCTTATTTGGGCGCAGAAATGGCAGGACGCTCTTATGTCATTGTTGTTTTAGGAGGGTTGGGGTCGGTTCCCGGTGCCTTATTTGGCGGCTTAATTGTTGGTATTGTGGAAGCTGTGGGTGCAGGGTGTCATCCTGATGCGAGTAAGGGCGCGGCGTATAAAGAGGCTTTTGCGCTGGTGATTTTTGCACTCGTATTATTGCTAAAACCCACTGGCTTATTTGGACGGGAGCAGTTATAAATGTTCAAAGCTCTATTGCAACCAATCGAAACAAGGATTGATAAATCTATTGGTCGGCAGAATCTTGGCTATATTTTACTGGGCTTTTTAGTCTTGTATTTTCTGTGGTTTCCCCAAGATTCGTCACAGTCGAATTATGCGAAAACCGTGTTTATAAGTGGCTTTTTCTATGCGATATTGGCATCTAGTTGGGCATTGTTGGCGGGTATCGCCGGACAATTCTCTTTTGGACACATGGCATTTATGGGAATTTGTGCCTATGTTACAGGATTAATTGCACGCGATGGCATTGGTTTTCTAGGCATAGAAGGGGCTAGTTTCCCGACACTCGTTGCTATCTTAATCGGTACGATTGTGACCGGATTAGTGGGTTTGGTGATAGGCTGGCTTTTACTCCGATTACGGTCATCGTATCTGGCGCTATTTACGATTGCCTTCTCTGAATTATTCCGCATTGTGATGCTGACAGAATACGATTATACCGGCGGCTCGAATGGTCTCTCGTTGCGGCGGCTTGTCGTGACGAGTGATGTCGATGCTGCACGACGAATCGAATATTATATTATGTTTGGTTTGTTGGTTTTGTCGTTGGCATTAATGTATTGGATTTCTAACTCGCGGATTGGTATGTTTTTACGGGCGATGCGCGAAGATGAAGAAGCTGCATCTTCGTTAGGTGTCAATGTCGTTTTCTACAAAATCATCATTTTTGTCATCACAGGTATGATTGTGGGGCTTGCTGGCTCTGTTTTCTTTAGTGATGTCGGTTCGGAACGTGTCATCCCAGAACAACTCGAAATTCTACAAATGTCATTAGTGATTGCCTATGCGGTTATTGGTGGGATGGAAAGCCTACTCGGTGCGGCGGCAGGTGCATTCATCTCGCGCTACCTGTTGGAAAATCTGCGTCAAGTTTCTCTACCTGTTACTATTACCTTTGATGGAGGTGTTGTTGGCTTGATGACCTTGCTCATATTAGCACTGGCTGTTGGGCTTGTTGGGGCATGGGCAGAAAATCACGAGAGAATTAAAGCATATAAAATGCGATTCAGGTCAGGCTATATCGTCGCTGCTATTGTGATTGTTTTACTGGGAACTAATATTACGAATACACCCTCAACATGGAATACAGGGTTTTGGCGCTTTGCTGTTTTTGGCATCATCATGGTTTTGACCTTGCGCTATATGCGAAATGGCTTGTTGTACCCAATTTTGCAATGGTTCTCTGGTCGGGATGCTGATTTGCAAGAAACAGTGTCTATCCGCAACGATTCTGACGATGACACCCTAGCAGAGGATAATGCCTGATGATTGATTTGCAATTAGAGAATGTCACTAAAAACTTTGGTGGTAATCGGGCTGTCAACAATGTGACCTTTCGTGTTGAAGGGGCGGAACTTATCGGTCTCATTGGACCTAATGGGGCAGGTAAAACAACATTGGTCAATATGATGAGTGGGATGTTGCGACCAAGTAGTGGCACAATCCACTTGAATGGCAAACGTATTGATGGTCTGAAACCTTTTCAGGTGGCAAATGCCGGATTAGGACGCACTTTTCAGGTGACACGCGCATTGCGTCGCATGACAGTCATGGAAAATATGCTTGTTCCAGCATTGGCGATGAATCCTAGTGCCAATCGCAATATGCTGGAAGAGAAAGTGCATGATGTGCTGGAATTCTTGACGATAAGTCACCTCACAAACGAATATGGGCGGGCGCTCAGTGGTGGGCAACAAAAGTTATTGGAACTCGCACGCCTATTAATGCTTGACCCCGCCGTCATCATTCTTGATGAACCATTTGCAGGAGTTCATCCACGTTTACAAGAAACAATTTATGGCTATATTGACCGTGTACATAATGAAGGTAAGGCAATTATCTTGATTAGCCATGATATGGGTGCGGTGTTTGAACTCAGTAAGCGGCTTTTGGTGCTAGATTTTGGCACATTGATAGCAGACGGTTTGCCGGGTGAAGTCAAAAATGACCCTATCGTGATTGAGGCTTATCTCGGTGCAGATGAGGAGGATGAGTAATGGTACTAGACAATCCCCATGCTGAAAAAGTTAAAACAGATGTGATGCTCGATATCCGTGATTTATATGTCGGTTATTATGCCGATTTACATATCTTACGCGGTCTCAATCTCCAAGCCGAAATGGGCAAAATCACAACGATTCTGGGTGCAAATGGTGTTGGAAAATCGACATTATTGAAAGCGATTTACGGCTTTCTGAAACCCCATTCTGGGGAAATAATCTTCAAGGATTCTGATGTTATTGGTATACGAACGCACGAACTTATCAGCCTTGGCATTAGTTATATCCCACAACAACCCGGTGTCTTCCAGCACATGACGGTTGAAGAGAATCTAATGATGGGTGCATGGACATTCCGCGATGATAAAGAGCGTATGTCAGAGAAAATTGAAGAAAATTATCAACGCTTCCCGATTTTGCGTGAAAAGCGCAAAGAAAATGCTGGTAATCTCTCAGGTGGTCAGCAACGGATGGTAGAAATTGGGCGCACTTTGATGACTGACCCACAATTGATTTTGGTTGATGAACCTACAGCAGGGCTTGCGAAGTTACTCAGTGAAGAAGTCTACCGCATGTTGACTGATTTGCGAGACCGTGATGGTTTAACGATATTGCTAGTTGACCAAGAGATTCGGCAAGCACTGAAAATCGCAGATTATGTGTATGTTTTAGATTTGGGACGCAATAAGTTTGATGGACCAGCCGAAGAATTTACTGACCTCGAAAAGGCTTTCTGGGCATAACCTATATTGACTAACGTATAGTTGCAAAGGGCATATTGTGAGTGATACGCCCTTTTTGCTGCCTTAGCTATGATATGCTTACGTTTTTTGTTTATCGAGGAATCCTTCTACTGTTTCGAGTAATACTTGCCTGTTGAGAGGTTTTGAAAGATAGCCATCATAACCAGCCTCAAGGAATCGCTCTCTATCACCGTACATCGCATTCGCTGTGACAGCAATTATGGGAATATGCTGTAGCTCATGATTTTGCTTCAAGCGTGTGGTGACTTCTGTACCATCAATATCGTGCAGGTTGATATCGAGTAAGATAATATCCGGTTTGATTTGCTCCGCCATCTCAAGTCCGCTTGTTCCAGAGATTGCTTCAAACATACCGAAGCCCCCCATCTTTAACATTTTGCGAACCAAACGCATATTCATAGGATTGTCTTCAATATAAAGGATTTTCGCATCCATCACCACCACGCTCCTAATTTAACTATTCCTAAGCTAATTATGCACGATAATTGAGATAGGAATAGTTAAGAATTGAGATGGACTATAATATTTCGTCTTGCTCAATTTTTCTCTGTAAGCGGAAGATACGACCTGCATTGGGACGAATACGATTGAAGAATTGGCTGACATTGCGACGGACTTTGTTGATACGATTACGCCAGCGTGCCAATGTGTATGACAACTGACGACGTTGTTGACCTAATCGAGTGGTATGTTGTTCCGGCTCAGGAACGCCCCATTGTAAGACCATAGAAGCCCATGATAAGCCGCCGCCAAAACCAACAAATGCAAGGTAATCATTATCATGAATTCTACCTTGTTCAACCGCTTCGCACAGCGCAATTGGGATAGAGGCTGCGGATGTATTGCCATAGCGGTCAACATTGCTCATAAAGCGGTCAAGGTCGATTTTTAGTTTACGTGCCGCACTTTGCAAGATTCGCATATTCGCTTGATGTGGCACAATCAGGTCAATGTCTTCTAATTGGATACCGGCAAGGTCTACAGCCTCGCGGATACTCTGATTGACGACACGGGTGGCGAACTTAAATACTTCGCTACCGACCATAAACATTTTCTGAACTTTATGTCCATTTAGGTCACGGACATTATTGGTGGGGATACAGAGTAAATCAGCACCGCCGCCATCGCTACGAAGAACACTCGATAAGATGCCACCTTGTTGGGTACTAGCACGCAATACAACTGCGCCAGCGCCATCGCCGAACAAGATGCAAGTCCCTCTATCCTGCCAATCGAGTACACGGCTCATCGTTTCTGCCCCGATGACCACTGCCGTCTGAATACTACCGGATTTGATAGATTGTGCTGCCATATTGAGGGCGTAAACAAAGCCCGAACAAGCAGCACTTAAGTCAAAACCGCCTGCTTTGCTCGCACCAAGCCAATCTTGAATCAGGCTGGCAGTGCTAGGAAAAATATGCTCAGGTGTCGAAGTCGCAACGATAATCAGGTCGATATCGACAGGAAGAATATCGGCGACTTCAAGTGCGCGTTGGGCAGCGCGATAACCAAGCGTCGCGGTGGATTCTTTCTCTGAAGCGATGCGTCGCTCTCTGATTCCAGTGCGTGAGTGAATCCATTCATCGTTGGTTTCAACAATGGATGCCATATCATCATTGGTCATGATGTTTTCTGGCACAGCCATACCCCACCCCACAATATGGGCATATATCCCAGTTGCAGAGGGTGTTGGTGTGAGGTGCTTCTTATTGCTTGCCATTGTGTGTGAACCTGCTCATAATAACGACCGCATTATGTCCGCCGAAGCCAAAAGCATTACTCATCACGACATTGACTTCGCGCTCAACCCCTTCATTCGGTGTGTAATTCAAGTCACACGCGGGGTCAGGTGTATCTAGGTTGATTGTGGGTGGGATAAAGTTGTTTTGCATCGCAAGGATGCTGAATACTGCTTCAATAGCTCCAGCAGCCCCAAGTAGATGTCCGGTCATAGATTTTGTGGAACTGATGCTTATATTATAGGCTTGCTCGCCTAATGCCCGTTTCATAGCGTTGGTTTCTGCTGAATCGTTGAGAGGTGTACTGGTGCCATGTGCATTGATGTAATCAATATCGGCAGCCGTAATTTCAGCATCTTCCAGCGCGTATAACATCGCTTGTGCTGCACCTTCACCTGTTGCCATCGGTGCTGTGGGGTGATAGGCATCAGATGTATGACCATAGCCTAACACTTCACCATAAATCTTCGCACCGCGTTCTAAAGCATGGTGCATCTCCTCTAGGACAAGACACCCTGACCCCTCGCCGGGAACGAATCCATCACGGTCAAGGTCAAAGGGGCGCGATGCTTTTTGGGGCTCATCATTACGCTTTGATAATGCCTTCATATTGTTGAAACCTGCGATTGTCAAAGGGGCAACGGCGGCTTCAGTGGCTGCGGCTAACATCGCGTCGCACTGTCCACGTCGGATTATTTCTGTGGCTTCGCCGATGGCATTGTTGCCTGTTGCACACGCAGTTGTAATACAAAAATTCGGACCCATAAGACCCAAATCCATTGAGACCTTACCGGAACTGCTATCAATCAAAATGCGTGGAATCGCCAGTGGACTTACGCCCCGATGCCCTTTTTCATTAAGGTTGAGTACGGTTTCTGCAAATGACATGATACTACCGATACCACTGCCAACGATGCAGCCAATTTTGAATCGATTTTCCTCTGTGACTTCTAAGCCACTGTCTTCCATTGCCTGACGACAGGCGGCAACTGCGAACTGTGTTACACGGTCAGTCCGCCGAACTTCTTTACGTCCTAATAGAGCCTCTGCATCAAAATTCTTTACTTCACCCGCCATATGATTCTGGACAGTTGTATAGTCAAATTGTGTGATAGTGTCAATGCCGGTCTTGCCCGCCGAGATGTTTTGCCAGACCTCATCTACGGAATTCCCGACAGGACTGAGAATACCCAAACCAGTAATCACGACACGTCTTTTTTCCACCTATGACCCTCCTACGGTACATTAAATGCGCTTGCTTGCTCGGAATGTTAAAACACACTAACTATCAATTGGTTGCTTGTTCAATGGGGTGTTAGCGTGAATCTTCCATGATATAATGCGGTTTTTATCTAGTCATGATGCTTGAGAAATTATAGCATAGTCAACGTGTATAAGGGATACCCACGTCATTTTATGATACTCATAACTGGAGCAACTGGATTCATTGGGCGGCACGTCGTCAAACAATTACTGGCAGATGGATTACCTGTTCGTTGCTTATTGACCGAAACTCGCGCTCGACATTTGCCTTGGGATAGCGATGCAGAGCATGTGCCGGAAGTCATTATCGGTGATTTACTGGACGATGAAGTTGTTTTCCGTGCGGTGACAGGTGTACATACCATCATTCACCTAGAAAGTGCCATGTGGTGGGGGCGCGAACGGAATCTTGAACGTATCGAATTATCAGGTACTCGTAACTTGATTTCAGTTGCACGGTCAGCGCGTGTGGGGCGTATTATCTATATCAGTCATTTGGGTGCTGCGCCCTCATCAGCTTATGTTTTGCATCGTATCAAAGGGCAAGTTGAAGAGGTTATCCGTAATAGTGGTCTTGCCTACACGATTTTGCGTTCGGGTATTGTATTTGGTGAAGATGATGCCTTTATCAATCATATTGCGATGATGCTCAGTAGCAATCCAATATTTTACCTGATGCCGGGACAGGGCGAGATTGCTTTACACCCTATTTATATTGCCGACCTCGTAAAGTGCGTTAAACTCTGTTTAGAATCTATCAACGCGGTAGACAACACAATTGAAGTTGCTGGCATTGAATTTATTACATTTGAAGATTTATTGCTGACGATTATGAGGGTCACACGTATGCCGCGCCTAATTATTCCTGTGCCGCCGTATTTGATGCGTTTTCTCACGGGGATATATAGTCGCATTTTTCGGCGCACTCTAATGTCGCCACAGTGGTTGGATATTCTGGCAACAAATCGCACAACATCACTGGGTAATGTCTATGACCACTTTGGTTTTCGTCCGCGTCGTATTGAGGATACCTTATTGACCTATTTGCCGGAGAAAAACCATTTGATTGATAGGATACGCTATACTTTTCGCCGCCGACCACGCGAAATATAGGAATTTGAGTTATGACGGGTGTTGAAATTACAATTCGTAGGTTATATACGCCAGAGGAAATGGCAGCCGCTGTAGACTTGCAGAAGGTCTATTGGGGTGAAAATATGGGTGATTTAGTGCCAAGTCATATGTTGACCTCAATAACAAATTATGGCGGTCATCTTCATGGCGCGTTTGTGGGTGATAAAATGGTTGGAATGTTGCTCGGTTTTCTAGGGGCGGATATCAAATGCGAAAATCATCAAAATGCTCCAGAGCGAATGTTAATTATGTCAAAACGGATGGTTGTTTTGCCGCAATATCGTGGTCACAAAATTGGCGAAAATCTCAAATTGGCACAAGCAAAGTATGCTCGACAACACGGCATCCAATTGGTGACATGGACATTTGACCCACTACTTTCGCGCAACGCTTACCTGAATCTGCATAAACTAGGGGCTGTGGGGCAGAAATATTTTGAAGATTACTTTGGGATGGCTTCGGCTGATTCGGTATTAGGCGCAGACCGTCTTGTCATGAATTGGTGGGTGCGCCACCCTCATGTAAAAAATCACCCTGAATTAGACCTGAGTAACACTCCTGTGGCAAACGTCGTCAGTCTCTCGCCGAATGGTTTGCTTGTTCCACAAGAATTTCGTTTGCCGAAGCACGCAATCATTCGGCTTGAAATACCGATTGAGTTTCAACCTATTATCAATATTGACTCCGACTTAGCACAACGTTGGCGCGACCATGTGCGATTGAGTTTCCAGCATCTTTTAGAGGCGAGATACATTGCTACTGATTTTACGCGACTTGAAAATCGGGTATTCTATGTATTCACCCACGACGATGGCACATTTGATTTTACATGAGGTAGAGTTACAAGAATACTAGAAAAAATCCAAGCAAGAATTGTAGGGGCGTACCCTTGTGTGCGCCCGAAACGGTCAATTGCCTAAGCCT
This sequence comes from Anaerolineae bacterium, assembly GCA_030950085.1. GTDB lineage: Bacteria > Chloroflexota > Anaerolineae > Aggregatilineales > Phototrophicaceae > JAUZRW01. The sequence goes on along the minus strand of JAUZRW010000048.1, from coordinate 24,934 downwards.
TATATACGGGTATCAAAGAATTTCAAATACATAAAAGAAGCGAGAATGAAACATGAAATCTATTTCGATAAAAGACATTAAACTGTATCCGATTGCGCTACCACTGGTTGAACCCCTGCGGACAAGTTTTGGCATGGAACCGTATAAGGGTGCTATTGCTATAGAGGTAGTGACGGAAAACGGCATTTCAGGTTGGGGAGAATGTTCTGCCGCGCCTGACCCCGGCTATACAGGGGAAACAATGGGAACAGCGCATCATATTCTTCATAATTATATGCTAGGGCTAGTAAAGGGTAAGACGATTACCGACCCACGAGAAATACGTGAGATTTTGCGTGTCATTCGCTATCACGAACATGCTAAACATGGGCTAGAAGCGGCTGTATGGGATGCTTTTGCCAAGGCTAATGATTTGCGCTTGACGGATTTGCTTGCTTCATATCTACCTGATGGGCATGAATCACGAGGCAAAGCAACTGTCGGTGTCAGTATCGGTTTGCAACCCACGATGGATGATTTATTTGCCATAATTGATAAGCGCGTGGGACAAGGTTATAACCGCATCAAACTAAAGATTAAGCCGGGTCAGGATATTGATATTGCGAAGGCAACGCGCAATCGCTATCCCGATACGATGATTATGTTAGATGCTAATAGTGCTTATACTCTTGCCGATGCTGACCATCTGGCACAATTGGATGACTATGATTTGCTGATGATTGAGCAGCCATTGAGTCATGATGATATTTACGAACACAGCAAATTTGCCAAACGGATGAAAACGCCTATCTGCCTTGATGAAAGTATCAAAAATGTCAATGATTTGCGCTTGGCAATTGAAGTTGGGGCAATTGGCATTCTGAATCTGAAACCTGCGCGTGTCGGTGGCTTTGCTGAGTGCCTTGATATTTATAATGTTTGTGTTGAACATGACCTGCCGTTGTGGGTTGGGGGTATGTTAGAAGTTGGCGTTGGGCGTGCAGCGAATATATCCTTGGCATCATTGCCTGCTGTGACCATGCCGTCTGATATTAGCGCGACAGACCGTTACTTTGACCCTGATTTGACTGAACCGCCGTTTGTACTCGGTGAGGAGAGTACATTAGCGGTTGCCGATGGAATAGGTATCGGTGTTGAGGTGCAACGCGATAGACTGGAAGAAGCAGTTGCCACATGGGAAAAAGAGAAATCATATCAGTTAGGGTAATGGATTATGTTTGAGGGGTATAACGTCGCCTTCATTGGGGCAGGCATCATGGGCGGCACGATGATTGCTGGCATGATAGAGCGCAATTTAGTGACAGCACAACAAATCATCGCGTCTGACCCCCATGAACCGCGTGGGAAAGAATTGGTCGATAAACTCGGTATCCGCTATACCACGAGCAATGTCGAAGCGGCAGAAAATGCTGATGTATTGGTTTTATGTGTCAAGCCGCAGCAGTTAGAACGTGCCTTACATGAAATTCGTGGTCGTGCGGATTCGATTCCGTTGATATTGAGCATTGTTGCAGGTATCAAAATCCGCAGTATTGCTGAAGATGTCCATAATTCGCGTATTGTACGTGCCATGCCCAACACACCGGGACAAATCGGACAAGGCATCAGCGTGTGGACAGCCACCTACGAGGTGATGGACGAACATAAGCGCCAAGCACAGGCGATTCTATCGGCATTAGGTGAAGATATTTATGTTGATGATGAACGTTTCCTTGATATGGCAACGGCATTAAGTGGTAGTGGTCCCGGTTTTGTCTTTATGTTCATCGAATCAATGGTTGATGCCGGAGTCCGTATGGGGTTTAGCCGCAAACATTCGGAAAAACTGGTGCTACAAACCTTCAAAGGGTCGATTTTATATGCCATTGATTCCGATACCCACCCGACGATTCTACGAAATAATGTGACCAGCCCCGGCGGAACAACCGCAGCCGGTTTGTTTGAGATGGAAAAACAAGGTTTTCGGACAGCAGTTGCCGAAGCAGTCTGGGCAGCGTATCAACGGTCTATGGAACTCGGCGAAGAAGATTAGGGAGCGTGTCAGTCTTTTAGCATTTCAGCACCTTAGATGAAATCGAATTATCTGGCGTGCATTTGTGATGCAACCAAGTCCGATTGATAAGCCCTTTTTCGGCGATAAAACTTTCGCAGCAGAGAAAAGGGCTGTTTCGGCTACTTTTTGTATACTGAATTAACGAAATAGACTCTTCATGAAAAACCTTAAATTCGCAGGGCGTTCGGTTAGGCGGCGCACAAACTTTCTCTGTAAAACTAGAATTCATGATAATATAGACATAAATTACTGGTCTCGATAGAAAGCATAATTTGTGGCAATCCATTTTTTGATTGATGAGCAAATCAATCCGCGTGTGGCAGAGGCTTTACGTCAAAATGGAGTCACTGCAACATCAATCCATGAACTGGGACTTGCAAATCAAAAATTTCAAGACACCTCAGTATTGGAACTTGCTATACAGCGCGAAGAAACCTTACTCACTACTTGATGATGATTTTTTAGTATATCATGCTCAATGGATTGCAAATGGAAAATTACATTTTGGCATTGTCTGGGGAGCGACGGCAAAGTATCAGAACACAGGCGCGATTGGTATCATTGTTCGTTTCTGCACAGAATTAGATGCACTGATTGAAGGTGGTGCGGGGACACTGCAAGATGATATCTACAACCGAATACACTATTTGACAGAGTGAGGTTAAAAGATGGAAGCGACAAAATATGTAGAAATTAATGAAATGGGTAGTGCCGTCGTTTTTGGCACTCGTATTCACGTTGAGGCAGTAGCACATGCTTACACGGGCGGCTATACAGAGCAAGAGATTCTTGATTGGCTCAAAATTAACCGTGTACAACTGCATGGCGCACTGGCTTATTACTATGAGCATCAAGATGATATTGAACAACGAATACAAAATCGCATTGAAAAAGCAGCCCTAGATGATAATGTTGAAACCGACACGCTCACAAAGCTGCGCCAGCGAAGCGACGAAAATAAGTCCGATTGATAAGCCCCTTTCGGCGATAAAATTTTCCTAGCAGAGAAAAGGGCTGTTTCGGCTACTTTTCGTATACTGAATTAACGAAATAGACTCTTCATGAAGAACCACAAATTCGCGGGGCGTTCGGCTAATCGGCGCACAAAGTAGGGATACCATGACTCTCCAAATGGCACATAAACGCGCATTTTATGACCTGCATCAGCGAGTTCTTGCTGGCGGTCAGACCGCACCCCATACAACATTTGAAATTCATACTTCTCAGCAGAGATATTCTGTTTTTCGATGATGTTCAATGCCGATTGAATCATACTTTCATCGTGAGTAGCAAATTCAAGGTAGCCATTGCCATTGTCTGCATCCAAAAATAAATCTGCCATTTTGACATAATTGGCATCAACAGCCGCTTTTTCAGGGAAGGCGAGTTCAGGCGCTTCAAGGTAAGCGCCTTTGCAGAGCCGAATCCGTGAGCCTTCGCTGGCAAGTGCTTTGATATCTGCCTCTGTGCGGCGTAAATAGGCTTGAATCACAGTCCCTACATTGTCGAAATCATATTCATCGCGCATGGTACGATAAATGCGAATTGTGGCATCGGTATAGACTGTGCTTTCCATATCAATCGTGATTTTGATAGCGTATGCTTTGGCACGCTGCAAAATTTTACGTAAATTATGTACGGCTAAATCTTCACTGATATCATAGCCAATGTGTGTCAGCTTGATAGACACACTCGATTTTAGCTGTTCACTGTTGATGCGGTCTAGTAATTGTAGATAAGTTGTGATGACGGCTTCTGAGTCCGATTCACTGGTGACACTTTCCCCTAAAAAATCTAATGTGACCTCAATTCCCTTGTTGTTGAGCGTGTGTGTGACAGCAATAGCATCATCCATTGTTTCGCCTGCTACAAATCGGCGAGCTACACGTTTGGCAACTGACCAATTGGTAGCGATATTTTGCGCCCATGCCGCAGTCGATAAATACAAAAGTGATTGTTTGAGCATTGACAACGTTTCCTCTGCCTATATGGTGAATCTTTGCCCTCATTGTAATCGCTGTGGGGTATGAATCTAGTAGCGGAAATAGTGAATTTTTTTGTATCTTGATAATTGTGCAAGCTACCGATATGGTTTTGTTCATTCGTGTAAAATCTTGGTTTGTGAAAATGTGGACAACTGACCTTCTTGCTGTTACAATGCAGGGGCGATTTTGTGCCAATAGAGACTGCATTCGTGGTTTTTAACCAATCTGCACAACCAAAATTTCATTCAGGATTTCCAACAGATGGCGTGTGTGGCTATCTGTTTATAACTGTTCTACACATTTACACAAATTGAAGGAGCCTGTAATGGCGGAAAGTATCTACGATTCTATTCTTAAGCAAATTGAAGGCTATGAAACGTCTGTTGATGCAGTTGAAGTCGGCTATGTCCAAGTCGTCGGCGACGGTATTGCACGCATCAGTGGACTTGAGAATGTGCGCTATAACGAATTAGTGCGCTTCCAAAACGGGGTCGCAGGCATCGCCTTCAACCTCGAAAAAGACAATGTGGGTGTCATCATCTTGGGTGACTATGATGATATTCAGGAAGGGGATGTTGTTTCTCCTCTAGGGCGTATTGCCTCTGTGCCAGTCGGTAAAGGTTTGCTAGGTCGCGTTGTGGACGCACTTGGTAATCCTGTTGATGGTAAGGGTCCGATTGAATTTGATGAATATTATGATATTGAGCGTATCGCGCCGGGTGTGATGGAACGTAAAGGTGTTGACCGTCCCGTACAAACAGGTCTACTCGCCATTGACTCTATGATTCCAGTGGGTCGTGGTCAGCGCGAATTGATTATTGGAGACCGCCAAACAGGTAAAACAGCTGTTGGCACGGATACCATCATGAACCAGAAGGGTGAAGACCTCTACTGCATTTATGTCGCTATCGGCAAGCGTCGTGGTGAGATTGCCCGTATCGTCGCAACGCTCGAAGAAGCAGGTGCAATGGAATATACCATTGTGGTGACAGCGACTGCATCCGAAGCTGCCGCCCTCCAATATATTGCCCCCTATGCAGGGTGTGCAATGGGCGAATGGTTTATGGAAAATGGTATGGATGCCCTCTGCATTTATGATGACCTGTCCAAACATGCTAATGCTTATCGTCAGGTTTCATTGTTGCTACGCCGCCCACCCGGACGCGAGGCTTTCCCCGGCGATGTGTTCTATCTCCATAGCCGCCTACTAGAACGTGCTGCCCAACTCAGTGATGAGCGTGGTGGGGGTAGCTTGACGGCTCTCCCCGTGATTGAAACACTCTTAGGCGATGTGTCGGCATTTATTCCAACCAACGTGATTTCGATTACCGATGGTCAGATTTACCTTGAAGGTGAATTGTTTAACTCTGGTCAGCGACCCGCATTGAACACAGGTATTAGCGTGAGCCGCGTCGGGAGTGCTGCACAAACTAAGGCGATGAAAAAAGTAGCCGGTGGTCTCAAAATGCAGATGGCTCAGTTCCGTGACCTTGCAGCATTTGCACAATTTGGCTCGAACCTTGATAAAGATACACAGTCACAGCTTGAACGTGGCTTGCGTTTGAATGAGTTGTTCAAACAAGCACAATACGAGCCGATGCCGATTGAAGACCAAATTGCGGTTATTGCGGCTGGTACGGATGGTTCTTTGGATGAAGTTCCGGTTGAGCGTGTTAACGCATGGCGAGTCGATTTCTTGCGAGCATTCCATACTCAATTTACGGCGCTTGCAGAGAAAGTTCGTAGTGAATCTAAAGATGGTATTTCCGATGAAACAAAGAGCGAATTAGAAAGTGCTGTCAAGACGTTTACCGAGACATGGAGTTAAGTTGCTCCGTCGCTAACGAGAAAGGAGACGTTTGATGCCTTCTGCAAGAGATGTTCAAAATCGAATTCGCAGTGTGCGTAATATCGCACAGATTACCCGTGCATTGGAGGCTGTATCAGCATCCCGTGTACGACGCGCCCAAGAACGCGCCCTTGCCAGCCGTAATTATTCGGAAAAAGCATGGGAAATTTTGATTAATGTGCAAAGTGCAATCAAAGGTAAAATACCGCACCCTTTGTTGGCACAACGCGAAGAAACCAAGAGCGTGTTGGTCGTTATCATCACCTCAGATAGAGGTTTGGCAGGTGCATACAACTCGAATATTTTGCGTGTCGTCCAACGATTTGAAGAGCGCGTTGGTAAGCCCGTGAAATATCTCGCAGTTGGACGCAAGGGGCGCGATACACTGATTCGCATGGGCAAAGATATCATTGCCGAATTTAGTGACTTGCCAGCAAACCCGAGTGTTTCTGATGTTGCACCGATTGCGCGTGTTGCTATCGACACATTTATACAAGGTGATGTTGATGAAGTGCTACTAGCGTATACAGACTTCATCAATATGTTAACCCAAAGTCCAGTCGTGCTAGGGTGGTTGCCACTGACACCCGATTCCACAGCGAATCAAGCTGCTAGTGAATATGTAAAAGAAGCGCCAGAAGTCAGTGAAGGTGTGATTAACTACGAGTATGAACCGAGTGCTGAAGGCGTGCTGGAAGAAATGGTGCCGCGTTTTACTGAAATTCAGTTGTATCAAGCTCTGCTCGAATCACAGGCTAGTGAACATGCTGCCCGTATGACAGCGATGCACAATGCAACTGACAATGCCTCTGGCTTGGTGGGTGATTTGACACTCGAATACAACAAGGCGCGTCAAGCTGCTATTACCAACGAAATTCTGGATATTGTGGGTGGTGCGAGTGCTTTGGAATCGTCGCTTAAAGCGATGGAGAAAGCTAAGAAAGCCGCGCAGGTTAAAATAGCTAGTAATGGTAATGGTGCTAGTAAATCTACGAGTGTCGCAGATGGCAAGAAACAAACTGTTGCGACCCCTAAGAAATCAGCACCAAAAGCAAAATCCACCCCGAAAAAGATAAGTCCCAAGCAGGCAGCAAAAGCCGATGACTTGACCAAGATAGAAGGTATCGGCAAGAAGATGGCGCAAGCATTGATTAATGCGAGTATTGATACCTTTGCAAAATTAGCAAACTCTAGTGAAGATACCTTGCGTCAAGCAGTAGAAGCTGCCGGAATGCGCCTTGCACCGAGTCTTGGGACATGGGCAGAACAAGCGCAATACGCAGCGCAAGGCGATTGGGATGGATTGCAAGCATTTCAAGATACATTAGTCGCGGGTCGTAGACCGGACTCCAAAAAGTAACGGGTAATAAGGAGAAAACAATAGATTATGGCTGAAATTAAAGGAACTATTACCCAAATTCTGGGTAACGTGATTGATGTGCAATTTCCGACTGGGGAACTCCCTGATATTTTCGATGCGATTCGTGTGCCACTGTCGCCAGATAAAGATGGCAATGAGCGTCTCGATTTAATTCTTGAAGTGGAATTGATGCTCGGCGAAGGTGTTGTGCGCTGTGTGGCAATGGATACCACCGATGGCTTGATGCGTGGTGTCGATGCTTTCGCTACCGGAGCGCCGATTGCTGTTCCGGTAGGTGCTGCGACATTAGGACGTGTCTTTAACGTGCTAGGTCGCCCGATTGATATGCAACCTCAAGTCGGTGATGAAGTTGCTCGCCGTCCGATTCATCAACCTGCCCCAGAATTTGAAGACCAAGCCACTAAGATTGAAGTCTTTGAAACCGGAATGAAGGTCATTGATTTGATTGCGCCGATGACTAAGGGCGGTAAGACAGGCATCTTTGGCGGTGCAGGGGTCGGTAAGACAGTTACCATTCAAGAATTGATTAACTCCATCGCAACGCAACACGATGGCTTATCGGTATTTGCTGGTGTGGGTGAACGTACCCGTGAAGGCACTGACCTGTACTACGAAATGAAAGATGCTGGCGTGATGGATAAGCTGGCGATGGTCTTTGGACAGATGAATGAACCGCCCGGTGTGCGTCTGCGTGTGGCGCTTTCTGGTTTGGCAATGGCGGAAACTTTCCGTGATGAAGGGCGCGATGTGCTACTCTTCATCGACAACATTTTCCGTTATTCACTGGCAGGTGCAGAAGTATCGGCGCTTTTAGGTCGTATGCCGTCTGCGGTAGGGTATCAACCGAACCTCAGTGAAGAAATGGGTATGTTGCAGGAACGCATTACATCCACAAAACGCGGCTCTATCACATCTATGCAAGCGGTCTATGTGCCAGCAGATGATTACTCTGACCCAGCACCTGTGGCAGTGTTTACGCATCTTGATAGTACGATTGCATTGGAACGCTCGATTGCTGCCCGTGCGATTTTCCCAGCCGTTGACCCTCTGGCAAGTACCAGTAAAATTCTTGACCCGAATGTTGTCGGTGAAGACCATTACAAGACAGCCCGTGAAGTTCAGCAGGTACTCCAACGCTATAAAGGATTGCAAGATATCATTGCTATTCTCGGTGTCGAAGAACTTTCCGATGATGACAAATTATTAGTCAGCCGCGCTCGTAAAATCGAATTTTTCCTGAGCCAGCCCATGAAAGTTGCGGAACAGTTCACGGGTATCAAGGGTGAATATGTCCCGATTAAAGATACGGTACGTGGCTTCCGGATGCTGCTAGATGGTGATGTTGACCATATCCCTGAGCAGATGTTTTATATGCAGGGAACAATCGACGGTGTTCTCAAACGCTACGAAGATAGCCAAACGAGCGAATAAGCTCTAGGAGATGCTGTAATGCCTATTCATGTCGAACTTGTGACGCAGGAACGTAAGGTTTTTGAAGATACTGAAGTTGATAGTATCTCCCTACCCGGTATCGAAGGCGAGATGGGGATTCGTCCCGGTCATGTCTCTGTACTGACGACCTTGGGTTTTGGCGAGTTAGTCATTCGCAAAGGAAATGCCGAAGAACGTTTTGCGATTTATGGCGGCGTTGTGGATGTGCGCCCTGATAAAGTAGTCGTGTTGGCAGACTTGGCTGATTCTTCATTTGCGATTGATGAAGAAAAAGCGCGTGCTGCCCGTGAACGCGCCCAACAACTAATGCAAGAAGGCGTGCCGGATGAAGATAACCGTGAGGCGGTGCTTCAACTGCGACGTGCTGAACTGCAATTGAAAGTCAGCAATAAAGTTCGCAATCGTGGGAGTATGATGCGGATTGTTGACCAAGATGACCGCGAATAATCTACGTTTCACATTCTAAAACAACGATTAGCGCCCGATAAAAAGTCGGGCGTTGATTTTTAAGTAGGCTATAATTATCGTATAGCGTTTGTTGCGACGTAGTAGTTGAAAGTGTGTGTCATGGCGTTATTTGCCAAAAAACTTGGAGTTGACCTCGGAACAGTCAATGTTCTGATATATGAGAATGGGCAGATTGTCTTGCAAGAACCATCACTGGTGGCATTGATGGTTGAAGAGCAACGCATTGTCGATTTTGGTCAACCGGCACGCGAGATGATAGGGCGTGTCGATGAAGAAGATATCCAAATTATTCGCCCCTTGCAAAATGGCGTGATTGCTGATTATGAAGTAACTGAAGCCATGTTGGAGTATTTCATTGGCAAAATTGCCGGACGTATTCGCTTGTTTCGCCCGACTTTGATGGTTTCTGTGCCATGGGGTGTCACAAGTGTCGAAAAACGTGCTGTTCATGAGGCTGCACTGGCGGCAGGCGCACGCGAGGTTTTTCTCATCTGGGAACCACTGGCGGCGGCAATTGGAGCTGGCTTACCTGTTGGAACACCGGCGGGCGATATGATTGTTAATATCGGTGGTGGTATTACGGAAGCAGCCGTGATTACGATGAACAATATCATTCGTGCTGAAAGTGGACGTGTGGGCGGTATTCGCATTGACGAGGCAATTATGAGTTACGTTCGCCGTAAGTACAATCTCGCAATCGGTCAACAAACAGCCGAATCAGTCAAAATTCAGGTCGGCGCTGCTGTGAATCAACCGGAAGAATTAACAATGGACGTACAAGGGCGCGATAATGTCAGTGGCTTGCCGCGTACTGTGACCATCACAACCGGAGAGATTGTTGAAGCAACTGCCGATCCACTCGCGCAGATTTCGGCTGTTGTAAAAAATGTGCTATCGAATACGCCACCCGAACTCGCATCTGACATTATTGATAGAGGAATTGTCTTGACGGGTGGTGGGGCATTGCTGCGTGGTATAGATGAATTTCTCACACGCGAGACAAAAGTACCTGTTTATCGTGCAGATAACCCTCTGATTACGGTGGCAAATGGGGCAGGTCGCGCCCTAAATGACCGTGCAATTTTACGCCGCCTCTCCGAACGTTCCTACTAAACTGACCTGAGTTTTGTTTAACGGTTAATGGTGTGTGGCTTATTCATCGCGTAAATAATAAGTCATATGTTGCATATGGACTACTGGGTCGATATATTGCACCATCACATGCTCAGGCACATTGATATTAATCGGTGCATAATTGAGAATCGCTCGCACTCCGGCTTCTACCAACTTATTAGCGACCTCTTGCGCGTATTCTGCCGGAACAGCAAGCATCGCAATCTGGCAATTATTGTCTTTGACCATCTGTTCCATGTCATCAAGTGGCAACACCTTGAAATCCCCAATTTGCTTGCCAACTTTAGTGGGGTCAGCATCAAACAACCATGAGATATGGAAGCCCCGTTCAGTAAATCCAGCATAATTTGAGATTGCACTACCGAGATTACCCGCCCCGACAACCGCAACTTGCCACTGCTGTGTGATTTGCAAGACTTGGCGCAATTTATCTACTAAAAATTCAATTTGATAACCTGTCCCCTGTTTGCCAAAGCCGCCAAAGTGCGAGAGGTCTTTACGGATTTGTGCAGAGCTAATACCCAAACGCCGCCCTAACTCGTGTGATGATGTGATATCACGGTCTTTTTGCTGCAAGCGAGTCAGCGCACGTAAATACAATGGCAAACGCCCAATGACAATATCGGGAATGCGGTCAGACAACTTCAAGGGCATAACAGGTTTTTCCTTGATATGGACTCGTCAGGAGTATTAAGATGGTTTTATTGTACTAAATCGCACAAATCAATGATAGTCTTAGGTGATGGCTTGTTCAAACAAAGTCTGATTGCACAAAAAATAGCGATATTCTGTTACAATTCTTAAAAGAGATACGACAGACTTGCATTAGAGATGCTGCAAAACATCCAAAGTTAAGGTGTAATTGATGAGTGATTACGATAGCCAAGAGACCATTCCTGTACCGCGCACCCGTATCTTTGTCTTAGATGACGGGACATTTGTTGTACAATGGGAAGTGAACCGCGTTCAGGCGCTTGTCAACGGACGCTATTATTCTTATGATTCTGAGCGTTATGGGAATGCTATTACAGATTGGGAATTGAACCAGTTGAAGAATTCTGGTGTCGTTGATGATTACGATACAGAGTTGGTCTATTTATCCCCCTTGCCAACAATTGCTGCCCAAATACCCACACGGTCATTTTATCTCAATACCACACTTCCTAAGTCGAAAATGAAAGAAGTTGAGGAATTGCTAGAAAAGGAAGGTTTGACGGATAAGTTTGCCGTTCGTGTGCAGGGCATCTTCACCATTATTCGGGGGCGAAGTGGTCGGATATTCATTACCTTTGATGAAGCTGAACGGGCGCGTGAAATTTTGTTGGAATGCGCCCCAGCATTGTTGCGAGATACGGTAGTTGCCTTTGTTGAAATTAATCCAATACCATAAGGCATTGCCCCGAACAAGCATCAATAAAGTGTGCTTAACATTGCGACTTTGATGAACCTACAGACTCTATCTCACTTTGCGGTTTCACATAAGGCGAGATAAAACCCCGAAAGGGGCTACGTTATGGATAAGGCGATTGACATGACAGATGAACAAACCGAATCTACAGGTGGTATGCAATCAAACCCACAACTTCATACCGTCCATGATAGTATGTTGGACGGGTTAGGGCAACTTGCGGATTACTTCGGTTTCAGCAAAATGATGGGGCAATTGTACGGGACGGTGCTCTTGAGTCCGAAGCCCTTATCATTGGATGATATGATGGCACGTCTCGCTATTTCTAAGGCTAGTGTGAGTATGAATATGCGCTCACTGGAGCATATGGGAATGGTACGCCAAGTCTGGGTACGCGGCGGTAGTGGACGGCGCAAATACTATGAAGCCGAAGCGGACTTCTGGCAGGTGATTTCTAATTTGCTCAGTGGTCGTGAGATGCGTGACGTTGAACGTGCCATCAGCATTATTGAACATAATAGCGAGAAATTAGCGCAATCAAAAGAATCAATGTCTGATGAAGACCGCGCAATTGCAGAACTCTACATTGAACGAATGGGGCAGATACAAGCTCTTTTCCAATTCGCACAGATGGTTATTTCAACTGTTTTGAGTCAAGGTAAGGATGCCGACTTTAAGGACATCAAAAGTATCGAAATTGAGTGATTGTCCCTTGTCGGGTGGCGCTGCTTTGTCTATAATATTTTGCTAAACTAATTTTGGGGATGTGGCGGAATTGGCAGACGCGCATGACTTAGGATCATGTCTCTAACGAGGTGAGGGTTCGAGTCCCTCCTTCCTCACTTAGTTCGATAAGGCGCAATAGTGCGCCTTTCGTGTTCATATAACACGGTAAATTTCCAACACAAGTTTTACACGCACTGGCTTAAGAAATTGCTATAATAGACAGAAGTTCTAGGTTCTACATAGGTTCTACGTTCTACATTGAAGGAAGTGGCTGTTGAACATTCAAACTGAAAGACTTGAAAATCATGTTGCTCGACTAACGGTTGAAGTCGAAGACAAAAAGTGGGAACAAGCGAAGCATAAAGCTGCTCGCGCCCTCTCCAAAAAATATCGCATCCCCGGCTTCCGTAAAGGGAAAGCGCCGTATAAGATTGTACTACGATTCCTCGGCGAATCTTCCATCATGGAAAGTGCGATTGAGAATCTGGGTAATGAAATTTATAAAGATGTGCTGGAAAAAGCAGAAATTGACCCCTATACCTCTGGTGCAATCGAAAAATTTGACCTTGAACCACAGCCCACATATGTTTTCACTGTGCCGCTACAGCCCGAAGTTGAGCTAGGCGATTATCATAGTATTCGTATTGACTATGAGGTTTCGGAAGTCAGTGATGAGTTAGTGGATGAGGCATTAGAGCAATTACGCCAGCAACAGGCGCTTGTAGAAGATAGCGACCAGCCCGTTGCGGTCAACAATCGAATTACTGTCGATATTCATAGTGAATTCGCGGATGATGCACCAGAAGTTGTAGACTCTGCGGAAGATGAAGATGCACTAGCTGAGGATTCTACAGACATTGAAGGCAATGAAGATGACACGGAAGAAACAAGCGCAAGCGACGATGACGAAAACACCATCCCACAAAAAGGGGATAATTTTGCTCACCGTCATGATGCTGTGCTAAGCCTTGACCCAGAGCGCGAACCCTTATTACCCGGTTTCATTGATGCGATGCTTGGTGCAACGGTTGATGAAGAACGCGAGTTTGAACTTACTGTCCCTGAGGATGATGAAGATTACGCTGATATCGGTGGGCGTAAGATTCGCTTCAACATAACGCTCAAAAAGGTGCAAGTTGTGACCTTGTCCGAACTCAATGATGATTTTGCGGCACGAGTCACTGAAAAAGATGATGAACCTCTGACATTGCTACAATTGCGTGTCAGAACACGCGAAGAGTTACAAGAAGAGGCTAATCGGAAAACAGACGATGACTACGCTAACAAGGTGTTAGATGCCATTGTCGAGCAAGCCACTGTCAACTTCCCTGATGCCATGTTAACTGACCGTATCCATGAGATGATTCATGAATTTGATATGCAATTACAACAAGAGAAAGGTTTCAATCTCGAAACCTACCAGCAGGTATTAGGGATTACTCATGAGCAACTTCATGAGGAATATCATGATGCGGCAATTACCGGTTTGCAGCATTCATTGGTTCTAGGAGAAGTCATAACAGCCGAAGGTGTCACGCTGAAAGATGATGAAGTTGAGGCTGAAATTGAGAAAATGTTGTCTCAATTTGGAGAACAAGCCGACGTATTTCGTCAATTCTTTGATACGCCAGAACAGCGTGCAAGTATTGCTAGCCGCCTTCTCTATGGGCGCATCATGTCACGGCTTGCCAAAATAGGAAAAGGCGAGTCGCTCGAAGAGGAAGAAGTCGAAATACCCGTAGAAGAAGCAAGTACCGCGTCGGTTTCTGAAATTGAGGCGGCAGCAACAGAAGAGGCAAGTACCGCGTCGGTTTCTGAGGATGAGGTGGAAGAAATTGAGGCGCAAGCAGCAGAAGTCATTGTAGAAGACGAAACTGCATCAGATGTAGCAGAAACCGATGATGAAGAGAAATCTGAGTAAACGCTACTCACGAAAGGAGTAAGGCGCGTATCAACAGCGATACAACGCCGTAATAACATGAACCTGATGAATCCACAGAGCGTCATTCCGATGGTCATTGAGCAAGGTTCTCGTGGAGAACGTGCTTATGATATATACTCACTACTACTAAAAGAACGCATTATCTTTGTCGGTACAGGTATCAATGACCAAGTTGCGAATTTGGTTGTGGCACAATTGCTTTTCCTTGACCGCGAAGACCCTGACCGCCGCGTGCAAATGTACATTAATTCGCCCGGTGGTGCAGTATATGCAGGGATGGCAATGTATGATGCGATGCAGTTGATTAGCGCCCCTGTGAGTACCGTAGCGGTTGGTTTGGCAGCCAGCTTTGGTACTGTACTACTGACAGGTGGGGCTAATGGAATGCGGATGGCACTACCGAACGCAACTATCCATATGCACCAACCATTAGGTGGCGCACAAGGACAAGCATCGGATATTGTTATCCAAGCCAATGAGATTGTGCGCTTGAAGGAACGCCTGAATAACATTTTCGTAACGCATACTGGGCAAACATACGAAACCATTGAAAAAGACACCGACCGCGACATTTACAAGAGCTCACAAGAAGCTGTAGAGTACGGTTTGATTGACCAAGTATTGCAAGCTGAGAACGAGGAAGAATCCTAGTGACATACCCACCCGGAGGACATCGCTGCTCATTTTGTGGACGTAGCCATGATGAAGTTGACCGCCTGATTGCAGGACCAGATAACGTCTTTATCTGTAATTTCTGTGTGGAATTGTGCCACAATTTACTGGCAGACGAAGAATTTATCGAACGTTCAGATGTAGATTTTCAGATTGATAATCTGCTTGCACCACGCGATATCATGAAGCATCTTGATGAATATGTTGTCGGGCAAGTTTACGCCAAGCGCGTATTGAGTGTTGCGGTGTATAACCATTACAAACGCATCCAAGCTGACCTCGCAACAACTGATGTTGAACTTGAAAAAAGTAACATCGTGGTGATTGGTCCGACAGGTAGTGGTAAAACATTGTTGGCACAAACGTTGGCTCGTATTCTCGATGTGCCATTTTGCATTGCGGATGCGACTGCATTGACCGAAGCGGGTTATGTGGGTGAAGATGTGGAAAATATCTTGCTGCGCTTGATTCAATCCGCAGACGGCGATATTGCGCGAGCCGAAAAAGGTATCATTTACATTGATGAAATCGACAAAATCTCGCGGAAATCTAACGATAACCCGTCGATTACCCGTGATGTCTCTGGTGAAGGTGTACAACAGGCACTCCTGAAAATCATTGAGGGGACAACGGCAAATGTCCCACCGCAGGGTGGGCGCAAACATCCACACCAAGAGTTTTTGCAAATTGATACGCGCAACATTCTCTTTATCTGTGGCGGTACATTCGATGGTATCGAAGATGTTATAGCGCGACGTATTGGTGCAAAAGGGCAACTTGGTTTTGGTACAAGTAGCCGCAACAAGCGCGATACAGCCGATTTGTTACATCGTATTAGTCCCGAAGACCTCATTTCACATGGTCTGATACCAGAACTTGTCGGACGCTTACCTGTGGTGGTGGGTGTTGATCCACTTGACCATGATGCCCTTAAGCAAATTTTGACAGAACCAAAGAACTCCCTGACCCGTCAGTATGTGCATTTGCTGTCGTTAGATAATGTAGACCTTTCGTTTGAAGAGTCTTCTTTGGGTGCAGCAGCAGACTTAGCTCTGGCACGCGGGACAGGTGCGCGTGGCTTACGCTCTATTATCGAGAAATGTTTGCTTGATGTGATGTTTGAAGTTCCCGGACGCGACACTATTCGCCGTGTGGTCATTGATGATGATGTTATCAACGGGGAAAAACGCCCTGCCATCTATGATAAAGATGGGAAAGAATTAGCTTGGGAATTCGATAGTAGTGACCCTGCACAACCGGCGGCATAATCTATCTTCAAATTTATCTTCAAGCGATAAATAGTGAAAAATTCAGAAACGCTCTCATTTTAGCAGGGCGTTTTTGCTGCTATTGCTCGTCATTGGCTATTTTTGTCGATGGAATAATAACCTCAGCACGCCCACCAACAAGTTTCTTGAACTGTAGCGCGTCAATCTGTGATGTGCCTTCACCAATTGCCCCCCAATTCGAGGGTATGACCCAACGTGGGCGTAGTATTTCTACGACTTGTGCAGCTTCTTCGATGTTGAGTGTGTCATTATTGTCAATCGGGAGGATAATAATGTCAGGATGGATACGTTGCATATCAGGAATGATTTTCGTATCCCCTGTAAAATAGATATCATAATAATTCATTGAGATAACATAGCCCAATCCACCATGTTCAATCGGATGTTGTGTTCCGTCGGGCGAATAAGCTGGAATTGCCTTAATACTGATGTCATCTATTGTGATGCTCTGCCATGGACGTAACACTGTGGTCTCATCTATCTGCGCGGCAACTCGTTCGTTACCGATAATAATCGTTTCTGAACCCCGTAACTTGCTGACATCGGCAACAGAACAATGATCATAATGGTCGTGACTAATCAAGATAACATCAGGGTGGAAGGTATTTCTCACCACACGCCATGGGTCTATATATATAACCGGTGGTCCTTGAATCAGGAAGCTGCCGTGACCTAACCACTGAATGTTTTCAATCATTTTGTCCCCTTAATTTGTTGATTCGCCATCATAACCTTATAATATACTCAGGCACATCGAATCGTCAAAAATATGATATCAATATATTTCCAGTATATACTGATGATGATGCCATGCTGAATCACTGGATGGGGGAAGGAAATTATCATCAATAGCTACATCATTACCAAACTTGAGCTATTATAATCAAGATGATTTATCCTTCATAATCGAATTAGGTTTAGAAGTTACGCACTTGAGACGAAAATCGTAGGGGCATACTCGCGTGTGCGCCCGAAGCAACAGTCAACTGCGTAAGTCCTAAGGTTATTACTGATAATAACCACGCTAAATTGCCAACTCAATTAGATTATAAAGTCGGGAGTTGATAAATGTCTAACAATCTTAAACCTCTACGTTCAAATCGTCCGCCACAAAAAGGTGATAAACGCCCATCGCGCCCTAACATGGCACGCCCATCGCCACCTACTGACACCTCGCCACGTGTGAAACCAACGGGTGGTCTTGATAGTGGTTGGAATCCACAACCCCTGCGAAATATTGAAGATACAGGGCTTTCTAAGCTGGTTCTGTCCGATATGACACTTAAACTGTTGTATTTCCGTGGCGATATGCTCGGTCATGCCATTGCTACAGAATTGAAGTTGCCCTTCAATGGTATTGTTGGCCAGGTGTTAGAGTTTGGTAAGCGCGAAAAACTCATTGAGATTTTAGGCGCAGGTGGTTTAGGCGAATCATCCTATCGCTATGAAATTACAGGTAAAGGGATTGAACGCGCACTAGAAGCCATTGAACGCAGTCAATATGCAGGTGCAGCACCTGTTCCACTCCAAGTCTATATTGATGCGATAAATGCCCAGAAACGCGGCGAACAAACAGTTACAGAATCTGATATGCGTCAGGTTTTGGAAAATCTTATTGTCGATAAAGATATGTTGGATAAGATTGGTCCGGCTGCAAACTCCGGCAGCTCAATTTTCTTGTATGGACCCCCGGGCAATGGCAAAACGACTCTTTCAGAGGCTATCGGGCGGGTGATTCTTGGTGAAGATATGTGGATTCCGTATGCCATTGATGTGGATGGTCAAATTATTCAAATCTATGATTATGTCAATCATAAACTTTCTGATGAACAAGGGGCGGTAAAATACGGGACAGGTGAGGTCGGTGACCCACGTTGGGTTCGTATTAAACGTCCCATCATCATTGTCGGTGGCGAATTGGAAATGGCAAGCCTTGACTTAGTTTTTAATCCTATCAGTAAATTCTACGAAGCCCCGTACCAAGTTAAGGCTAATGGCGGCATGTTCCTCATTGACGACTTTGGACGGCAACAAGTGAGTCCGGTGCAACTGTTGAATCGCTGGATTGTGCCTTTAGAAAAGAAATACGACTTCCTCACCATGAGTAATGGGCGCAAAATCCAAATGCCTTTTAACGTGATGATTATCTTTTCAACGAACCTTGACCCAGCCGACCTTGTAGATGATGCCTTCTTGCGCCGTATCAAATATAAAATTGAAGTTGGCGACCCGACTCCACAACAATTCCATGAGTTATTTGAATTGATGTGCAAACTTAAGAAAATCCCATTCGACGAAAAAGGCTATAATTACCTCATTAAAGAATGGTATATCAAATTCAATCGTAATCCGCGCTTTGTGCATCCGCGAGACTTGCTCAATCAGATGAGCGATATCGCTAGGTATCTGGGTGTCGAGAATACACTCGCTAATAAAGAATTGATTGACCGTGCTGCTGATTCATATTTCGTAGAATTGTAAGTCATTATTAGTGGGTATATGGGGTAGCCTATGTACCCACAAGGCTGTAAACTCATGTTTAACAATCGGTTAGTGCTATATTAAGTGGGGGAACGTATTGGTGACAGAAGGTAAAATTGTGGTCTTGGCAGTTCGCCAGCTAGATGAACGGCAAGCTGTGTCACAACTTCTTGAAGACTTGCAGATGGAAGTTCATCATGCCGAATCGGGCTGGGATGCTATTCATTTGCTAGAAGACCAGCCGTGTGATTTCCTCGTCATGGATATTCAATTATCAGATATGCACGCTTGGAAAATGCTTGGCACACTCAAAGAGAGTGTTAATCTGGATACTCTGCCCACGATTGTTATCATGGATATTGACGAGCAAGCAAAAGTACCCATGAGTAATGTAACGACGGTTATTCGCCCCGTTGCAATTGCTCGTTTACGTCATATCATCCTCGATATGTTTTCCACATAATCTCTCTACATGATATTCAACTTTGAATAACGCGAATTTTGTTTAAGCTATGCCGTTTGTTTCAAAGCAGAATCTAGTCCAAACAAGTGTCTAGTGCTGAGTTCTGAGTGCCTAGATTGCGTTAAATGAGCTTTTTCGCCGCTTTTTTGGCGCATTGGCGTTTTGGCGGTTCATTTTCTGTATTTGTACCCTTATCCAAAACTCAGGTTTGAATAGAACTTGAAGTAAGCGCGTTAAGTGTATTTCAGCTTATTCGAGGTTACAATGCGTTTGATTTATCAAATTATAGATTGGCACTGATTCATGATTTTTGTGACAGGTGGCACGGGATTCTTAGGGCGACATCTTGTACCCACACTCTCTAAAGCCGGATATCAACTCCGTGTGTTGACGCGCCAGCCAGATGAGAATCATTGGCTAAGTAAATACCCTAATGTGGAAGTTGTTTGTGGCGACTTGCGTACAGGTGAAAACCTAGAGGCGGTGCAAGGTTGCGACTATGTTGTTCATGCTGCGGGTTTGTTTAGTATGTGGCGCATGGCAGGCGATTTTGAAGCTACAAATGTCACGGGAACAGAAAATCTACTGGCGGCAGCAAGTCGCGCCCATGTAAAGCGTCTTGTCTATATATCGACCCTTGCTGTCATCGGCAACCCACAACCTAATCGCATTATTGATGAATCACAACCGCCTCGTCCGGCTGACCCCTACCAAGCATCGAAACTTAAAGCCGAACAAGTTATCAAACGTCATCATCAGCAGCAAGATATTGAGACTATTATTTTGCGTCCGGGTGCTTTTTATGGACCAATGGGTGATTATGCGTTTAATCGCTTATTTTTTGCTGACCCTATGCGCGGAATCATTATGCAAATGGACGGTGGACATTACCGCATTTTTCCGATTTATATAGCAGATGCAGCACAGGGTATTTTGTTAGCGTTAACAGAGGGCAAAAGTGGCGAAATCTACAATATCTGCGACGACCCCATCGCTCATCGAGATGCCTTTGATATTATTTGCGAAGAAGCGAATATTCGTTGGCCGCGTTTGAATATACCGGCTGTTATCGGCATTAATTTTTCGCGCCTGTTGAGTTTTATCTCGCGTTTGACACGACGGGAACCGTTTTGGCCGCTTGGCTTGCGCTCCTACGTATTTAATGACTGGCATGTAACAAGCGAAAAAGCACGCCGAGAATTGGGATTTGAGACGATTAGCTTTACAGAGGGCGCAAAACGCACGATTGCATGGTATCGCGCCGGAAAACCCGATTGCTTACCTGAATTTGATGGTTGAACTATCTGACGCTTGCCCTACGTCATGGTTGAACCTACCCCTGCACACCACCATCAAGTATGATAAGCAGTTCAAACGTTCAAAATATCAGACAGCGATTTCCCAAAATGTTGGTCGATGATGTAAAGATTTATATCCGAAGCGGTGATGGCGGCGCAGGTGTTATCTCATTTCGCCGAGAAAAATATGTGCCGCGTGGTGGTCCCAATGGCGGTGATGGTGGTAAAGGGGGCGATATTGTGATTCGCGCTAACCCCAACCTGAATACACTGAACTATTTCCAGCAGCATGTTCACTTTAAGGCGAAAGCCGGCGGACGCGGTGGCACTAGCAATAAAACAGGTGCAAACGCGGATACTCTCTTTGTTGATGTGCCTGTTGGGACAGTTATCAAAGATATAGCGACAGACGATGTGATTGCAGATTTGGCGCAGCCTGATGATGTTGTAGTCGTGCTAAAAGGTGGGCGTGGTGGTAAAGGCAATACGCGCTTTACATCAGCCTCTAACCGTGCGCCACGTATTGCTGAAAAAGGCGCACCCGGCGAAGAAATGTGGATTCGGCTTGAATTACGATTGATAGCCGATGTCGGGCTAGTTGGCGTACCGAATGCGGGTAAATCGACTCTGCTTTCTGTTGTGAGTAATGCCAAACCTAAAATTGCTGATTATCCGTTCACAACCCTTGCACCTAATCTCGGTGTTGTGATTTATGACCATCGAGATTTAGTGTTTGCCGATATTCCGGGCTTAATCGAAGGAGCATCACAAGGGATTGGCTTAGGACATTCATTTTTACGGCATGTGAGTCGGTGTCGTGTCCTCATTCATGTAATAGATGGCATGAGTGATGACCCCGTAGCCGATTATAATCAGATAAACACCGAACTCGCATTGTATGACGAAGCGTTAGCGAAAAAGCCGCAAATTGTGGTTTTTAACAAAATGGATTTGCCCGACGCACAAGAATATTTCCCACTCGTAAAAGAGGCTCTCGAAAAGCGCGGCGTTGAAGTCATGCCGATTTCGGCGGTTGCACATCAAAATGTTCAGCAAGTGATTCAACGCAGTTTCATGGAAATTGATAATCTACCAGAAGACATGAAATCAACTTTGCCAGCCGCACTAGAACGCTATACGTTGGGAGATAATGAGCCAATTTTCAATCTTAAGAAGCGTATTGATGGTGCTTATATTGTCACGGGCAAGCGCATTGAGCGTGCCGCAGCGATGACTTACTGGGATTATGATGAAGCGGTGCTACGTTTCCAGAAAATCCTAGAGATTCTAGGTGTCACCAAAGCTCTTAAAGACGCTGGTGCCGTACCCGGTGATACGGTTTTTATTGGTGAATATGAACTGGAGTGGGCAGATTAATGCAACGTATCGGTATTCTTGGGGGTACATTTGACCCACCACACATTGGGCATTTGATTCTGGCACAATATACCGCTGAATCAATTGGCTTGGATAAGGTGTTATTTGTCCCTGCGGGTGAGCAACCGTTTAAGCCCTCAACTCGAAGTGGTATTAGCCATCGTTTGGCAATGTTGCAATTAGCCACACAAGATAATCCGCAATTTGAGGTTTCACGAGTTGATGTTGACCGTCCGGGTCCGCATTATACGGCGGATATGCTGCCGCTTGTTCAAGCACAATTTCCTGATGCCCAACTGTATTTCTTGATGGGTGGCGATAATCTGCGCGATTTCCCAACATGGACACGCCCTAGAGAAATTTATCAACATGCTCGATTAGCTGTTATGCGGCGCAGCGATGAAGATGTTTCGGCAGATATGCACGATGAGACGCTGCTCGGTTTGTCTGATTGTGTTGATATTGTTAATACGCCTTTATTGAGCATCTGGCTATCATCAAGTCATATTGTTGAACGCCTACAAAGAGGGCTGCAAGTGCGCTATCTTGTGCCGGATGCTGTCCTCGCTTATGTTCATGACCATAATCTCTACAAAGTGGATAATTCATGAAAATCAGTCAATTAATGAGTATGCCCCGACATCTTGCCTATAGTGTTTTGCTAATTATGTGCTTGATTCTGCTGAGTGCGACAGCTTCTATTGCACAATCAGGTGAGGCTGTTGGAACACTCATACCACCGACACCTGTACCGATAGCGGAATCTACCAATACAGACATTCTACCTTCGACATCAACCGTCGCACGGCTTCAAGCAGATGGCTTGCTACGAGTGGGCATTCTTTACAATGAAGCCCCTTATGGCGAATATAATATTCGTGGCGAGGTGACAGGTTTTGATGCTGATTTAGCACGGAAACTGGCTGAGACATGGGGTATCGAAATTGCATTTGTGCAAGTAACACGCCAAAATCGCTTTGAAATGTTGCGCTCCGGTGATGTGGATATGCTGATGGGCGCGATTGTTCATGACCGTGAACTCGATTCGCAATTTGAGTTTAGTCAATCTTATCACGTTGGACGACAAGCAATGCTAGTCCGTTCTGATGATAATCTTAGTAGCATTTTTAACTTGGCAAATCGACCTGTTGGCTATGTTATCGGTACAGAGGGCGAAACTGCGCTCAATGCGTGGCAAAATCGTACCGGAGTCCCGATTCAGGCACAACCGTATTTGATACTTGATAGCGCCTTAAGTGCGCTTTTTGCTGGTGAACTTGATGCTATTGTCGCCCGTGACTCGCGTTTGATTCGTATTTCAGCCAATCAACCGGATGCAGTAACGCTATTAGACGATGCCATTTCCGAAGAACCTTATGCTGTTGCGTTGTTGCGCCAAGATGTCTACATGCGGAATCTCGTCAATCGCACACTACAATATTTATTATCCGATGCTGAAATAGGTTCACGAAGTACACTTGAGCAATTGCATAGTACCTATTTCCCCGGCGAACCTTTCAGTTTTGACGCACTACCCATATACAACAATGTTGGTGATACACCACAACTATCACAATTCGGCACAGATATTCCATTTCCACAGGGCTATGTTATCCCACGTTTGCAAAGTGGCGGTGTTTTACGGATAGCAGGCGTGCAAGACCCAAGTACATTAGCGCCCAATTTACAGCGTATCGCACAAGTTAATCGTAGTATCGTTGAGCAAATGGCAGCACGTTGGGGCGTACAAATTGAATTTATACAAGGTGATGCTATCGCCCTAATTGAATCCGGTCAGGCTGATTTAACAGTTGGTATTGAGCCGGATTGGGGACTTACAGCACGGGTAGATTTCAGTCAGCCTTATTTGCTGCATGGCGATAGGCTTATGGCTTCTGCTGACCGCAACATCCGTAGTTTTAACGAATTACGGGGGCGGATTGTGGCAACGATTATTGGTGATGAAGGCGCACGCGACAGGGCTGATGCGTGGGGTGGCAGTATCAATGTCCCACTTCGCTTTTTTGAAACAACCCAAGAACGGGCAGCTATCACCATTCTTGATGACCGCAATGCTGATGTTTTGTATGGCGATAGTCTATTACTATTGCCGATTTACCAATTTAATACAGGTGAATTTGAATTTGGAGAACGTTGGTATAGCCGCGAATACCTGACATTTGCAGTGCCACGCAATGACATTGATTTTCGACTCTTAGTTGACTACACACTGCAAGAGTTTCTACGCGATGGCACATTGGCTACTGTATTAGCGCCGGTACTGCTCCCAGATGAAAGTCCTCCACAAATGGGGATTTATCCCGGCAGTAGTACCTATCTTGGCTTTAATTTAGGGCGCTGATGTTCCTTGTTTGCGGCTACGTTGTCCAATCGTAGCAAGTATCACACCAGAGATGATAATCATGCTGCCGAAGATTTGAAGCGGTAGCGGAAGTTCGTTAAAGATGAAATACGCCAGAATCGCACTGCCAATCGGTTCGAGTTGGGTAATCATGCTCACGAGGGTTGCTGGCATATAACCCACAGCGTAATTCAATGAAGAATGTCCGACTAATTGCGGGACAATGGCAGTTGCTATCAGCCAGATATAAGCCATCGTGGGGTAGCCCGTTAAGGGTGTTTGGGTGAAAATGACAGGAATCGCTAAAATGAGACCTGCTGAACCATAGACCAACCAAATATAGGGAATAATGGATAACTTGTCCGAACTTTGCAGATTGCGCCCAATAATCAGATAGACTGCGAATGAAACAGCCCCCACAAGCGATAATGCCCCGCCGATAAAATCTCGTTGTCTATCCACAGTTACAGATGTTTCACTACCTGATGCACCGCCAAATCCAATGAATAGCCCTCCCACAATGGCAATCAGCAAACCAATAATGACCAACCGCGGCAATTGCGCTTTCAGGAAGAAAAATTCCAGTAAGGCAAC
>JAUZRW010000047.1 GCA_030950085.1 Anaerolineae bacterium | reverse complement strand
ACTTCCTGACCTAAAACATCTTCTAGCCAGATTTTTGAGCCATGAATTTCATCGCGTGCCTGTTCTAGCGAAATCTCAGTCAGAACAGGGTGTGTTAGCGTATGTGCGCCGACTTCATGACGTTGTGCCAAGTCTTGTAATTGGCTGTCGCTCATACGCTCATCAAGAAAGTCTCGTGCAATGTAGAATGTCCCTGTGAGTCCGTAGCGGTCAAGCATGTCTGCCACGCGCAAATCTAGCACATGCCCATCATCCCAACTGCTTGTAATGGTTACTGTCATGAGATTAGATTTGCTGCATCCGTTGATAAAGTTTCACAGCTTGTTTTTGTATGCGACGCGGCAACATAGTCTTGATGACATGGCGTATTACGACGAAAGGCTGTTTGCGGATAGCTGTGAGTAAATAACGAATAGCTCTAGTCGATGAGCCATTGCCGACAGCGAGTTCGCTCAAATGAAGATACCCGCGTGCTAAATCCACACGATTCGCCCAAGGCAGATGAGGCAAGTGACGACTCAAGACCCCTTCGCGCACCATCAGAACTTGTTTTTTGCGCTGGCTGGTCAATGTTCCCTCATGAAAGCGGTAGAGATGCAAATCTTCGTGCAAGGTTTTCAGCTTAAATTGCATCGAAGCTCGTAACCAAAAATCATAATCTTCAACCAAAAAAGTCGTTTCATCATAACCACCAATCGCCTCATCAACCTCGCGTTTATACAAAAACGAGACATCTACCGTCGATTTTCTGACAAGCATATTGGGTTGTGGCGCACGCACATAGGTTTGAACGCCACTGTCGCTATCTATGCGCGTGTAATCGCTGTATACAATATCAATTTCAGGATTCGCTTGTAGAACCTTCAAAAATGTTTCTAAGGCGTGTGGGCGATACAAATTGTCATCTTGAAACCATGTCAGATAAGCCCCTTTTGCCAGCCGAAAACCAGCGTTCAACGCCCCCGGCAAGTAACCGTCTTCTCTTGGATTGTGAGTTATGATGATGCGGTCATCCAATGTCGCAAAATGCGCCAGAATTTGCGGCGTATCATCCGTAGAATAGCTATCGACGACAATCAATTCCCATTGTGGAACAGTTTGGTCAATCACACTCTGAATAGCATCCGCTAGAAAACGAGCGCCATTATAGGTTGGTAAAACAATTGAAATGAGGGGCGGCATCCAAAGTAATTTTCACTGTCTGTAAATAGGGGGGAATTTTACCACAACAATAGGCTAAAGCTATGCTATAATCTGCCCTCATATTTTAGCAAATCGAAAAAGAAGTAAACGAATGCCTAATATCGTGACACAAATCCAGACAACAGTGATACGCTTTCTCCAAGAGCATTTTTTTGACCTCTATCTCAAAATCCATGCTGTCGGAACTCATAATCGTTTTCAACCCTCATCTCGTCTGAGCAGTTATGGGCGTTCTATCCGTGCATTGTGGCGTTATCCTTTATCGCGTGCTGAAGCGGATAACTATTTAACCGCGATTGACCACCCACAAGCCCTCAAAACAGTTGCCCAAGTTGAAAGCAGTCTCGCTAAGGTGCGAGAACTTGGCTTACCTGCCCATAAAGGCAAAGAAAAAAATTGGGACTTCTTATCAGCCTTTAGCCTCATTCTGCAAAATACGGGGAATGATGCCTGTATTGTAGACTTAGGGTCGGGTCCAACATCGGTCATTTTGGAGTGGTTGAATCTGTACAATTACTCGAATTTATATGGTTGCGATTTAATCATTGCGCCAAAACAAAGTGGGCATATTCAGTACACGACACAAAATTTGGAACAAACAAGCTATCCTGATGGCTTTGCTGATGTGATTACTTGCTTATCGGTGATTGAGCATGGCGTGAATCCCGAAGCCTTCTTAAAAGAGTGCCATCGTTTACTGAAACCCGATGGCTTGCTCATTATTTCGACAGATTATTGGTGTAAGCCGCTTGATATTAGCCAGATTGAAGATGAACACGGCGCACTCTATATTTTCTCGCCCGAAAGTATTCAATCCGCTATTTTTGATATTGCGCCTGACTGTGGATTTGATGTCATCGGGACACCAGATTTTTCTTGTGGTGAACTGAGGGTTGAGCGTCCTCATTTACCAGAACTTGATAAAACGTATACCTTTTACATGATGGCGCTTAAACGTGCTTGAATAGCTTATGCAGCGCATCCCATTCAGCACTCTGCATAATGCCATGCCGTGCGAGTGCCAATCGAATACGTCGCAACATCGGGTTGGCATGACGCTCACGAGTATAAGATTCGTAGCGTTCGTGCGAACCGTCTCCCCATAGCCACCCTGCAATCTCATCTGGAATCGTGCCGCCTGTATGTCCCCATGAATCCCACGTTTCGCGCATCATATCGGGGTCTACCGGACGTAGATGTTCATATCCTCCCTGCCAGATAAGGGCAATATTGAATTCAACCCACTCCATCGGATTACGCCCCCCACTGAGGTTACTATCATGCAGAACGAATTGTCCGCCGACAACTGATAATGGTTGATAGGCGGCTGTTCGGACAATCGGACGTTTTGACCATTCGTAATCACCCGTAATCGTGAAAAGTGGGTTAAATGCTCCGGCTTCTGTATACAATTCACGGCGCATCATGAAAAAAGTACCCAAACCCGTTTTAGGAGACAGTGAATCAGGTCGATAAGGCGGATTAAAGCGAGTGATTGAATGACCTTGTACCAAATCATAAACTAAATCAACCAAGTTAAAGTCCGCTTCTAGGGCATTATAACTTGCCTTTAAGCCTTCCACACTGCGGATATCATCGACATTCCATGAGCCGAGTATGTCGAATTGTGCGGCTTCAATACCGCGATTCCATGAGGCATACAAGGTTTCGCGCTCAGTATAGATAACTTTGATGATGAGTGTTTCTGTCTGCTGTAATGCCATGAGGTGTTGGCGTTCTGCCTCTGTGGCATCATTGGCGACAATCACGATTTCTAGCGGAAAATCCAACTGCGAAGCCACATGCTGCACGCGCTTGATATATTGTGGCAGGTGTTTTTCACTGCGATAGAGCGACGTAATTAAGGAAATAGCCATAGGTTCAAAGTCATTATTTGCACATCACCTCGATTATACAGGGGATAATGATAGCAGCGAAGAGACAAGAAGATACACTACCCATTTTACAACTCTATCGCACAAATCAGGCAAATCGGTCACAATTAGGATTATTGATTGTGACCCTTTGCAAAGGAAGTATCCATGCCGACCACTGATAATCCGCTACGTTTTATTCACATCAGTGATACACACATCAACCCTGATACAAACTACACCTTAGATTACGCACAATATACGCCCCTCATTGGAGCGCAAGCACTGGTTAAGGCAGTCAATGATTTGCCATTTATGCCGGACTTTATTTTGCATACAGGCGATGTCGCTTATGACCCTGTGCCAGAAGTTTATCCTGAGATAAAGACACTTCTCGAAACATTGAAAGCGCCCATCCATTATCTTGTGGGGAATCATGATGATGCTAAAGCTATTCAGCGTGTTTTGATGGGGCGCAATGCTGAAACTATCCAAGATTATCTGTATTATGATTTTGAGGTTAAAGAGGTGCATGTCGTCTGCCTCGATAGCAACGGGGCGCATAACCCTCAATACCCCTCTGGCACAGTGACAGACGAACAACTCATATGGCTCAATGATATTTGCAGAAGCGACGATGAGCGTCCGCTAGTGATTGCCGTGCATCACAATATTATCCCAACAGGCGTGCCATGGTTAGATACTTGGATGCGGATGGAAAATGGCGAAGCATTCCACGACATTGTGAGCCAAGCACGCGCTAGACTGTGTGGGGTGTTTTTTGGGCATATTCATCAGAATATCACGACTCTGCGCGATGGTGTCATGTATGTAGCAGCCTCGTCGTCGTGGTGTCAATTTTATAGTTACCCAATCCCTGAAAATACGCGCCACTCCCCTGATATCATCACGAATCCGGGCTTTAATGTCGTTAGCATTAGTGAGCAAACGACATTTATTCGCCGCCATACATTTGCAATCAAATGAGGCGCGAAAACCGCAAGGTAAAGCGTAGAGAGGGTCTATTTCAAATTGGTGCAAAATCTAAAACGACCCTATTGCGTCTAAAAACAACCGTCTTTGATGTAGGGGCGTACTCGCGCGTGCGCCCGTTGTGGGTCATCCCCTACAATTTATGCACTGATGTGAAATGCACCCCTCTAGTTGCTATCCACTTAACAAAAGATAAATTATGTGATATTATATGATTAACGGATATATAAGGATAAAAGGAGTGGAAAATGCCAACTTATATTATTCAAGGTAATTATACACAGCAAGGGGCTAAAAATATGAAAGGTAGCCCTGAGCGACTCGATGCTGTTAAGCAAGCTGTCCAAGCTGCCGGTGGCGATGTTAAAGGCTTCTACTTAACGATGGGGCAGTATGATATGCTGATGATTGTAGACATGCCGAATGACGAAGCCCTTCTTAAAATGGTGATTTCAGCAGCCGGAGAAGGCAACGTCTCCACTGAACCCTTCCGCGCTTTCACTGAGGATGAATATCGGGCGCTCGCTGCTAATCTCTAAAAATATTGATTGCACCTATCCATATGTTGTGCGCGACGGACACAGCAGGTCGTATCTCTACAAGTCTTAATAATCTTAGGCGTTACGCACTTCAAGCTAGAAATCGTAGGGGCGACAGCGTGCTGCGCCCGAAAATAACAGTCAACTGCGTAAGTCCTAAATCTGTAGAGACACTATCTAGGCTGTCCGTTGCTAAAAAATACAATTTCCACCTCTACATACATTTAGCATCCGACACCATCCCTACAATTTTATCCCCAAATGTGTTAATGTCTCTCCATAGTGCCCATATAGATTAGCACAAACTTGAAAGTTGCCCCCACCCATGATAAATATACGTTCGGAAAAGCCGTCGGATTATTCGGCAATTACAGATGTTCATATCCGTGCCTTTGGTTATCGTAGTGAAGAAGCGACCATCGTTAGTCTATTACGGCAGCGACAAGCCTATGATGTCGATTTATCGCTGATAGCGACACAAGGCGGACAAATTATCGGTCATGCCCTATTTATGCCCTATATCATGACTTTCATGCACGCGCCGGTGGAAGGTGTTTGCCTCGCGCCGATTGGTATTCATCCTGATTTTCAAAGACAAGGCGTGGGTGGCGCATTGATGGATGCCGGACATCGGATTGCAAAATCAAAAGGCTATTCTGTCGCTTTTTTGTTGGGACACTCAGCCTATTATCCACGCTTTGGCTATCAAACGAAGGTCTATGGCAGCAGCACTGTCACCCTAAACCGCGAACACCTCATTGTGACGACACCCACGATTGAAACGCGCTCATTACAACCCGACGATGTAGAGTCCTTATATCAGTTGTGGTTGTATGATGAACAAAATGTTGATTTTGCATTACGACCAGAGCAAAATTTGAACGCATGGCTCAGTCCCAACCCGACATTTCCTGAAACCGTGTATCTTATCAATGGTCAGATTGTGGGTTATACACGCGGCAAGTTAGAAAGTCCGCGTATGTTCCTTGCCAACAGTCCAGAGAATACCCGTGCGATAGTCTCGCATCTACTGAAGTCGAATCCGTCTGTCACCTTGCCTCTACATCCAGCTTCACAGTCTCGTCTGTCATTGCCACTTGCCCCCCCCGATATTCAGGGTTGGGATGTGGCTATGATTAAAATATTGTCGGAAAATGCAGCCGTGCGCCAATATCTGGATGCCATTGCAACAGGTCAGCATATCGTAGGTCGCCCGATTTGGCCCCCTGCATTTGATATCGCATAAAGCAAAGCCAGTAACTTGTGAGATGCACTGTAGCAAGCAATAGTAAGAACAGGTAAATAATTAAAAATAAAATCTCGGTTTTGTAGTACTCGACCAATTTAATCTTTGAAAATTAGATTATGTGTTTTTTGGGCGCAATGCCTTGCGCCCCTACATAAAAACTTTTTTGGTCGTGTAGTAGGGGCATAGCGCGCTATGCCCTTACCTAGACTTTGGCACATTAAAGTAGCCTACGGCGATATGTCGAGAGCTACTTTTCGTTATAAAGTGTTATAAAAAGACGAAGTGAGGGCTAAGAGCGTGCCGCACCATAGATAG
>JAUZRW010000046.1 GCA_030950085.1 Anaerolineae bacterium | reverse complement strand
TAATTTGCAGAAGTTACCCGATTTATAGTTTTCAGTTCATAGTTTTCAGTTCAGGGTAATTGTTTTTCTGACAACTGATGACTAAAAACTGATAACTTTTCACGCTTATTCCCAAACTGTTGGAACAACGATTGCTAGAGTTATTTAATTTCTGTTCCTAAATGCCGTAAGAACTGAAACAGACTCGTCGTCAAAAGGGATAGATGGTTAAGGAGCAACACCTCTCATGGTTGATAAGCAACAACGGGTAGACAATCTCAGCGCACTCTTGGATTTTGTTGAGAATGCGCCCACAAACGAAGAAATCATCGCAATGGATTGTAATGACCATTGCGAAAATATGGCAAAACTCGCGGAACAAGTGGCGAATGGGGCGCGTTTAGAAGATGTGTTGCCTGAACTGCAAGAGCATATGAAGTATTGGGGCGATTGCCGCGAAGAATTCATCGCCTTGGTCAGTGTTCTCAAAGCCGAAATGTCCGATGAACTGCCACTATTTGAAGATGAGTAAACAGCACCAACTCGCTGTAAAAACATAACGGACGTGCTATTTTACGTTCCTAACTATTCATCATAAAAACACAAAATCGGGGCTTAATTAAATTATCAAACGTAAGGGAGTGTTAAGCACTTCCCTATATGTATATTGTCAAATTCGCTGCTCAGGCATAGGAAGGTACAAACTAAGATGAAAAAAGAACGTGTGGTGATTATCGGGTCGGGTCCAAGTGGTTTATCGGCGGCGCTCTATACAGCCCGCGCACAACTCAAGCCGTTGGTGATAGCGGGACCCCAACTCGGCGGTCAAGTTGCCCTAACCCACGAAATTGAAAATTATCCCGGTTATCTCCATCTCGGCGG
The DNA here is from genome assembly GCA_030950085.1 of Anaerolineae bacterium. GTDB lineage: Bacteria > Chloroflexota > Anaerolineae > Aggregatilineales > Phototrophicaceae > JAUZRW01. Next base: position 45,493 of record JAUZRW010000046.1, on the reverse strand, counting down.
TGCAGAACTCGTCGATAAGATGAAAGAACATGCTGAACACTTTGGCGCAAGAATCGAATTTGACCTTGTAACAGAAGTCGATTTCAGTCAAGGCTCGCCCTTTACAGTCAAGACGATGAGCGAAACCTACTCTGCGGATACAGTGATTGTTACGATTGGTGCTGACCCGCGCAAGTTGGGTGTTCCCGGCGAGGCAGAGTATACAGGAACAGGTGTGAGCTATTGTGGGACGTGTGATGGCTTTTTCTTCCGTGACAAAGAAATTGTTGTCGTGGGTGGTGGCGATAGCGCCATAGAAGAGGCTTTATTCTTGACACGTTTCGCATCAAAGGTTGAGATTATTCACCGCCGCGATGCCTTACGTGCTGGTGCTGCCTTACAAAAACGTGCCTTCTCCAATGAGAAAATCAGTTTCATCTGGGATACACAGGTCAAAGAAATTCATGCTGATGACAAGGGTATCGTTAATGGCATCACGCTATGGAACAAAAAAACCGATGAAACCACGACCAAACCAACCGAAGGCGTGTTCATCTTCATCGGGCATGACCCCAATAGTCCGATTTTTGGTGACCAATTGGCATTGAACGACGCAGGTTATATCATCAGCGATGAACGGTATCGCACCAGTGTTGACGGTGTATTTGCGGCTGGTGAGATTCAAGATGAAATTTGGCGGCAAGTCGCCACCAGTTCCGGTCAGGGTGTGAGTGCAGCAATGAGTACCATTCATTGGCTAGAAGAACACGAGGACGAACTACAACCCTTAGATGAAACACCTGCTCCAGTCGGTGACTAAATTTCATCCCCTCCCCTGTTGATAAAAAGGCGTATCTAACATGATGCGCCTTTTTTCTTGTTTAACAAAGTATCTACGATGATGCTCTAACGCCTGTCTCACTTTGCAATTTTGTGTGAGGCGTGGCAAAACCCCGAAAGGGGCTTTTTCAAGCCTGTTAACAGCTCTTCCCACAAAAGCCAACCTGTTCTTAACCCTAAAGCACACCATTCTCGCCTGTCTCGCGTTATAGTAGGCATATCAGTTATGAGAGACGGGCAAAACGCCGTAATACTTTCTTGAAAGAACGTTAAAATTAGAGAAGCAATCTTGTTACTTGTGAAGGGGATAGAATGCAAAAACCAATCGTTCTAGTGGTTGATGATGAAGAAGGCATTGCTAAGTTACTACGAATCGTCGTGGAAATGTGGGGCGGCGAAGTTTATGTTGCCAGCAATGGCCTGGAAGCGATTGCTTATATTCAGGGTATGAAGCCAAATTTGATTATCCTCGATATTATGATGCCCGGCATTAATGGGATTGAATTATGCGAAATGATGCGTCAGCACGAGAATACCAAGGAGTCTTATATCCTTGTTATGTCTGCGCTGGGAGATATTGACACCGTTGGCGATGTGTTGAATGCCGGAGCGAGTGATTTTTGGTCGAAACCGATTGCTAGAAACTGGATGAATAAATTACGCGCCTTACTGAAACAAGTTGTCGAAGGCAAAAATGCAGAGGATGCCAAAGCCGATTCGACAAGTGAAGCAAAATAGCGCCAAATATTACCACCTATAGGTTGATAATTGCTAAAAACTACTGGTAATTGTTCACCTATCCCTAAGAAAATGCCGAAAAACTCACCCCGAAGGCACTTGCATGACACGAAGATACAAAAAAGACAAATTGTAGGGACTGGCTTCTGCCTGTCCGAAAAATTTCACGGATAGCTGGATAGATACAACTACTGCGAATGATGTATAATTGAAAGATGTTCACGAATTATAAAAATTGACAAAAATCTTATGAGCAAAAACGATACATCAGAATGGGTTAGCCTGCGTAAGGCGGCTGATATGCTAGGAGTACATCCGGCAACGGTTCGCAACTGGGCAGATGAAGGCAAACTACCTAATCGCCGTACCGCCGGTGGACATCGGCGCTTCAAACGCGATGACCTGCTGTACTATGCCCAATCACAAGGCGAATTACAACCTCTCGAAGTCCAAGTTATCATCCAGAATGCGCTCGGTAGTGCGCGGATGCAAGTTAGTGCTGATAATCTCGATAAAGTGCCGTGGTATGCGGCTATGACTGATACAGCACGCGGCGTATTACGGCAACAAGGTCGCAATGTACTAGAGGCGATTCGCAGATATCTGGCAGCCGGTGCCCCTGATGAACAACTTGCAGAGGCGATTCGACTCGGTAAAGAATACGCACAACTTCTTAGCGATGATGGCTTAAATTTACCCCAAGCCACACGCGGCTTTTTCTACTTTAGCGATTTCATGATAAATTCGATTCTCACTTGGTCAGAACTCACTCAACCGCGCAACAGCAGCGAATGGGCAAATTTGCTGCGCCAAGTGAATACCTTTATCAACGCGATTTTACTATCCATCATTGAGTATTACGAAGAAGACTAATGGCGGATGTCGATTGGATTGCCCTTAGCCTACTGCGAAACGTCGGCACAAAGACGATTTCGGCGTTAATAGAAGAATTTGGTAGCGCAAAAGCCATTCTACAAGCGGATACCGAGGATTTGTTGCAAGTGCGCGGAGTCGGGCAAAAAACAGCCGCCGCCATTGTTGATATTGACCTCGCCCATATCATACAGCAAATACGAAAATGGGAAGCGAACGGTGTCATTATTTGCCCAGCTTATGCTGAGAATTATCCGACGGCATTGCGAAATTTGGATGATGCTCCGCCCACACTGTTTATACGGGGCAGATTGCCTCTGCCAACAAAGGCAGTCGCTATCGTCGGGACACGTCAGCCGAGTGAGAAGGCACGAGAGATTGCGCTTAAACTAGGAAAATGCCTTGCAGAACAAGGGTGGGCAATTGTGAGTGGTCTGGCACATGGCATTGATACCGCCGCACACGAAGGCGCGTTGCGTGTTCCCGATAGTCGTACTATCGCCGTATTGGGTAGCGGTGTCCTCAATATCTATCCTGAAAAAAATATCGCTCTCGCCCAACACATCTTGCAACAGGGCGCAATTGTTGGCGAAAATCACCCTGACGCGATACCGAATGCGCCGCGTCTTGTCTCGCGCAATCGTATTATTAGTGGTCTGTGTCAGCATGTTATTGTGGTCGAAACGAGTATAAATGGCGGGGCAATGTACGCTGCACGCGCCGCGACTGCACAAGGGCGCACCCTTCACGCTGTCAGATTAGCCGAAAGTGGCAATCGGGAACTCCTCAAAAATCAAGCTAAATATATCAACCCTGATTTAGCGAACGTCACATTGGATTAAACAATCGCGCCGTAACAGCGTTTTTCTATCATTTTTCTCGTTATGATATAGTTACATCTTGTTTGCATTGTTTATTCCTGATAGATTTTGCCTATGACAATTAAAGTAATCATATCGACATTGAGGAACATTGAATGTTAAAACAATTCTGGCGGATTCTGTTATTGACACTGCTGTTCATGATAGCCTTTCCGACTTCTGCCCAATTCGGCAATGATGAGATTAATCTCGAAAAGTTTGTGAACCCACTTTTTGCAGTACAAGGCTTGCGTCCACAAAATTGGCGCGAAACAGCCCCCAATTCAGGTGTCTATCTCCGTAGTCGTGACCCATTAGACCGCACAGCACTAATTATTCAAGCAACTGATGATATATCACGAAATGATATGCTGGAAAACATCGCACAACAATTCTTGTTAGATGCCCCACCGTCGTCAATTGATAGTATTGAAACAGACGCGCTATCATGGTCAATCTACAAAATTGAACGCGCTATCAGTAATCAGACCTTACAGATTGATATTGCTCTTGCCGAAGCGGATGACCGTTTATATATCGTGATGATGCAAACCAACCAAATTTTTTATGACTTGCTCCATGCCGAAGTCTTTTTTGCGGTGCTTAATTCTGTTGCGCCTGTCACAATAATAGCGAATGAGGCTGAGGGGTACGAAATTTCAGTGCCAGATAGTTGGACAAGTGAAACAGATGATAATATCACGACAATCAGCAGCCCAGGCAATCAAATTATTGTCTATATCGGAACAGTCGATACCGATGATGGCGAGTCAGCTATTGTTCAGATTATGGGACAAGTTCTCTCTCAAGTTCTCTCTCAAGTTCTCTCTGATGAAGACTTCGCTTATGATGCCGACGCTGTAGAAGTCGACGTCTTTGACCGCTTTACGGTGGTGACGATTGATTTCCAAGATGGCACATCGGCGACAGGCGCTGTTTTACGGGGTGTGGCACGCATCGTGGACGGGGTTTCTTATGTGACTATTCTCGACGGCACACTAGAAGGTATTCGCGCACGCAGCGATGAATTACTTGTTTTTGAGGGTGGGTTCACGATTGATGCTCTGCTATCGGGTACTACAAATCCTGAAGCAGAGGCAACATCCGAAGCCAGCGAATAATCGGGCGAATAGTCGTCAATACACTACACCCCGACTTGTTCTGGCACACCGGCTTTCAACTCTTTGAGGATATCCAGCAAGCGCAGTTGCCACAATTCATCATCAAAGAGGATTTCGATAGCCGTGCGGCTCACTTCTATGTTGTCGCCTAATTGCAATGCGAGAGCCTCACGGTCTACTGCCATCAGCCATGGTACTTTAATCAGCACATGCTGACGCGGTTTTATCACCGCCGTTGCATTGATACTCGCCGCGAGTAGCTTGACTTGAATCTGATAGAGCAAGCCTTCGACTGCATTCGGTAAAATGCCGAAGCGGTCTCGGAGTTCTTGGACGATTTGCTCGACATCGTCTATGGTTTGTAGACTGCCGATACGCCGATAGAGTTGCAAACGCAGTGCCATTTCTGCAATCCAATCAGACGGAATATACGCCGCAAGTGGCAAATCAATGATGACGCGCTCTTGGGCATAAGTCGGCTGCGCTACACCGTCCACATCACCCTTGAGGTCAGCGACAGCTTGTTGCAACAGTTGCGTATAGAGTTGGAGACCAATTAAGGCGACTTGTCCTGTTTGTCGTGTACTGAGAATGTCACCTGCACCGCGTAGCTCCAAATCACGCACACTAATCTGGAAACCACTGCCGAGTTCGGTATATTCTGCTAGTGTTTCTAAGCGTGCGCGAGCCTCTTCATTGAGCTTTTTGCCGCCAGCATGGAAAAAATAAGCATAGGCTTGGGTGGCACTACGCCCGACACGTCCGCGAATCTGATACAACTGCGCCATGCCGAACCAATCGGCTCTATCGACAATCAGGGTGTTGACATTAGGCATGTCGATTCCATTTTCGATGATGCTTGTTGCCAGCAGAATATCGTATTCGCCCTTGCTGAAGGCGCTGATTTTTTGCTCTAACTGTCGCCCACTCATTTGACCATGTGCAATGATGATACTCGCTTCGGGGACAATTTGCTCTAATTTATCGCGCAATTGGTCAATGCTCTTGACACGATTATGAATCACGAAAACTTGCCCGCCCCTATCAATTTCACGCAGAATCGCTTGGCGCGTGAGTTTGGGGTCAAATGCGCCGAACTGTGTAATCACAGGCACGCGGTCTTCTGGCGCAGTCTGTAACATGCTGATATCGCGCACGCCGGACATGCTCATATATAGGGTGCGCGGAATCGGAGTCGCTGTCAGTGTCAGAATATCGACATTTGCCCGTAGCTTCTTGAAATGCTCTTTGTGCTTGACACCGAAACGTTGTTCTTCATCTATGATGACCAGTCCGAGATTTTCTAGTGTGATATCTTTGCTCAAAATGCGATGCGTGCCGATGATAATATCGACTTTGCCATTGGCGAGGTCAGTCAAGATTTTGCTCTGTTCAGCTTTAGTACGGAAGCGTGAAAGCATTTCAATTTTGACTGGAAACTGCTCCATACGGCGACGAAAGGTCTCAAAATGTTGATTTGCCAATACGGTTGTCGGGACAAGTACAGCGACTTGTTTGCCATCCATCACCGCTTTGAAAGCTGCCCGTATTGCGACTTCGGTTTTGCCATAACCGACATCACCACACACCAGCCTATCCATCGGCATAGACGTTTGCATATCTTGCTTGACTTCTCGAATGACGCGCAGTTGGTCTTCGGTTTCGACATACGGAAATGAGGCTTCAAGTTCATGTTGCCATGCCGAATCCGGTGCATAATTGAAGCCGGCTGCTTTAGCACGTTCGGCATAGATTTCTAGGAGTTCTTTCGCCTCTTCGACAGCATTTTTCTTCGCTTTTTCTTTGGTGCGCGTCCATGCGTCTTGCTTGCCCATCGTATTGAGTTTGGGCGGTCTCTCATCGGGACCGACATAGCGTGTGAGACGGTCAGATTGATGAATCGGCACGAAGAGCAAGCCATTTTTGGCATATTCTACCAGCAGATACTCGCGCTCTGTGCCATCCATCGTGCGCTTGCCCATGCCCTGAAAACGCCCGATTCCATAATCGACATGAACGACATAATTGCCGTCTTGCCAATCACTATAATCACTTTCCGGCAGACGATTCGCACCGCGTTTACTCGCTTTACGACGACGGGGTTCGGGGCGCGACCAACCGAAAATTTCTCTATCGGTGATAAGGTGGAGTGTCGTTTTGCCTGCATCGAGTGTCCAACCTTCGCTCAGTTCGCCTGTGATGAAAGCGAGATGACTAGCAGTCCGTTTTTCAAGTATTGACTCGGCTTTTGGCAGATAATCTGAGGCATCTTGTTCATACCATAAATTTTCGAGGCGTGGGACTTGCTGCGTGATGACGACAATTTGCTCACCTGCCTTATGACGTTCGCGGATGTGAGTCAGAGTCGGGCGTAATTGTCCACCGAAACGCTCACCGGGTCGGAATAAACGAGGCGAAATATTATCATTGGGCGTATTGCCATTCGCCCCTACTGTGTCTAGCGTTAATACTTTGGCATGTTCCAAATCCGACGCTAAGATATCCCATTCGACATAGGGCAAGGGCGCATCATCAGGGAGTTGATGCGCTTCTTGATTCGTTGCGCGATTAGCCTCTGCCTCATGCGCGAGTTGTTCTACCATATGCTGCAAATCGTCTATATCTTCGACCACAAGCAGCGTATTCGGTGGAGCATAATCAAGAATACTGACTGGATTATCGACCACATAGGGCAAATAATGTTCTAAGTAGGGAAAGGCTTGCCCCTGTAGCATGGCATCATAATCACCCTGCAAACGACTAACATCGGCACTATCCGCCAAGGAATCGAACCACTTTTGGAGATATTTTGCGGCATTTGGCATCCACTCTGGCAGAACTTCTCGCGCTGGAATGATGGTGACTTGTTTCACTGTTTCGACTGTGAGTTGAGTCGCCGGACTGAATTTGCGGAAAGTATCGAGTTCATCATCAAAAAATTCAATCCGAACAGGCAAATTAGATGCCACAGGGAAAATATCGACAATACCGCCACGCCGCGAGAATGTCCCCGACTCTGTAACCATCGTGACGGGTTCATAACCCAGCGCAAGCCATGATTGAATCAGAGCATTAATTTGATGACGTTGCCCAATTTCGAGCGATTGTGTGCGCTTGCGAAATTGATTCACGGGCATAGTACGCTGCATCAGAGCGCGTGCAGAGGCAATGACAATCGGTTTTGAATTTGACTCATCCGCAGATAATAGGGCGTGGAGTGTCTCCAGCCGTTCGCGGACAATCGTAGTGTCCCACGGTAGACGGTCATAAAACATCGGTGTTGGTTCGGCAAAACGATAAATCCGCGCTTCATCGTCTAACCAAACAGGCAGTTGCTCGGCAACATTATAAGTACGTTTGCCGCGTGCTGTCAGATAGAGAATCGCACCATCCCAATCTTTTGCCACTGATGCCAGCAGAAATGGGCGTGCGGAACGAAGCACATTGAGATTTTGCGAGTCATCAGCACCCAAACGCGCCAATACATCACGATAAATAGCACTTTCGCGCAGCAGGTCAGTGAGTCCAATCAGTTGCATAATCAGTCCGTATTGTCCTCAAAATGTCTGTTATAGGGGGAAGATATAGTGTACTCTATTTAACAAAAATTGAGAAGGTGAAGACGATGCCAGGGTGCATTTCAAGTTGGTGCAAAATCTAAAACAAATCCTATTTCGTCTAAAATGTCGTGCTTTTCTAGGGGCGTACCCGCGTGTGCGCCCGAAAATAACAGTCAACTGCGTAAGTCCTAAATTGTTACAAATGACACATCACACGATGACATTCGGCATCAGTAAAATATTCTACAAAACTTTACAATAAAGGCAAGAAGAAAAAACAGCCCTTCGGGGGAAGAAGAAGACTAGAGAGGACAACATCATGTTAGAGCTTTTATCCCGTAAACAGAAACGTGTGATTGAAGACCCTAGCTTCACCAAGTTCTTGTTCACCGATGCCCGTATGTCAGTGGTGTGGTTGGTGATACGGCTCTGGCTTGGTTGGGAATGGTTAGAGGCAGGTTGGCACAAAATCGGTGCAGAAGGTTGGACAAGCACAGGCGCAAGCATCCAAGGTTATTGGGAACGGGTAATCATTGTTCCCGAAAGTGGTCGCGCCGCCATTGCCTTTGATTGGTATCGTAGCTTCATCCAATATCTACTGGACAATGAAGCCTATGTATTGTTCGGCAAGCTGATTGCCTATGGCGAATTCCTTGTCGGTATTGGTCTAATTATTGGTGCATTCGTCGGTGTCGCTGCTTTCTTCGGCGCATTGATGAACTTCAATTTCATGATGGCAGGTAGCGCCAGCACAAACCCGGTGCTGTTCATTCTCGCCATACTGCTTATCTTAGCATGGAAGACAGCAGGTTTCATCGGTGCGGATTACTTCCTACTCAATTGGATAGGGACACCATGGAAGCGCAACCAATTTGTTGAGGAAGCAGACGACAATCATCAACGACTTCCGGCAGGCGCAGGTGACTGACGTAAATCAGTATCACAATTTCGGAGGGTGGGCTACGGCTCACCTTTTTTGTTTTCTACTGTGCGAAACGACATAATCACGCAAGATTTGTCCGCTATCATTGCCAAAGCGTCAGGGAAGCGTAGCCTAGCACACATTCTCATTTGACACAAAAACTATATAATACAAGGCAAGACGTAAGCATAAAGGACGCATCCATTATGAATAAGACAATTTTGCGCGTTGCCATTTTGATGCTAATTGCACTGTTCTCTGCTTTTAGTGTAATGGCACAAGATGATACAAGCGATACAAGCACCACAGACGCATCGGCTGTGCCTTTACCGGCATCATATTATTTACAAGGTTTTGGCTTTGAATATCAAGGCTGGAATAATTGTGGACCAGCAACGATTACCAATGCACTGACATTTTTTGGCTATTCTAACAATCAAACACGGGCGGCAAATTGGCTCAAGCCAGATAGTGAAGATAAAAATGTGAGTCCGTGGCAGATGGTTGAATTTGTCAATACACAAGTGCCAGAAATCCCTGTCTTTGCGATGACACGTTCTGGCGGCACACTGCAATTGATGAAGTCTCTCCTAGTGAATGGTTTTCCGGTCATCATTGAAGAAGGCTATGACCCAGAACCGGACAGATTGGGTTGGATGGGACATTATTTGTTGCTGACAGGTTATGATGATGCCTCGCAGACATTCCTCACCCATGACAGTTATCTAGGTGCAAACCTCAATTATAGTTACGAGCATATTGCAGAGTTCTGGCAACATTTCAATTATACTTATATCGTGCTATATGATGGGAGTCGGGAAGCGGAGTTGTTAGGGTTGCTAGGTAGTGATGCTGATGAATATCAGAATGCGACTAATTCTTTTGCGATTGCTCAACAAGAGGCTGTTGAAGACGATACTGATGGTTTTGCATGGTTCAATATGGGGACTAATCTTGTTCATCTGGCAGAATTACAAACAGCAAGTGGCAATGGTGACATCGCCCAAGAATTATATGTCAATGCTGCTGTCGCCTATGACCAAGCCCGTAATCTGGGTTTGCCGTGGCGCATGTCATGGTATCAGTTCGGCATGTTTGAAGCCTATTATAATGTCGGACGTTACAGCGATATGATTGCACTCGCACAGAACAACCTCAACGACGGCGGTGGGCAGTTTGTCGAAGAGACCTTCTATTATGGCGGTTTAGCACGCGAGGGTTTGGGCGAGTACAGCCGCGCCTTAAGCAATTACAATGCAGCGATTACGTTTAATGCCAATTTCCTGCCAGCAGTTGATGCACGCGACAGCTTACAGTCACAACTCGCCGACGGTGGCTAATTTGGCACTGATACATTAGCCACCCTTAAAATGCCTAACGCAAAGATGCAAAGGGGGAAAGGCGCGAAGAAAATTTTCGGACTTTGTGATTCATCTTGTTTAACAAAGCGACTTTGATGAATCTATAGACTCTATTCTCACTTTACAATTTTGTGTGAGGTGCAATGAAACCCCGAAAGGGGTTTTTGGTTTATAGATTACGGGCGATGTGGCACAATAGAGGGAATCATTTCATAATATTAGAGGATTGCGCCATGAACAATGACCAGATACGTGAAGCCTTCCTAACCCTCGCTACCCCTGCGATTGCCGATGCCTGCCGTAAGCTGAATCTGCCTGTACGCGCCGCGCCAATGGGTGTTATGCCTATCACGAGGGATATGCGCCTCGCCGGACGTGCCTTCCCTGCACAATATTATGGTAGCGTCGATATCGTGCTGGAAGCGATTGACCTCATGGAAAATGGCGAAGTGCTGATATTAGATAATGGTGGGCGCAGTGATGCCGCTTGTGTGGGCGATTTAACCATAGTCGAAGCGCATAAACAACGCTTATCCGGCATTGTTGTCTGGGGTTGCCACCGAGATACAGGCGAACTTCGCAAAATTGCTTTTCCAGTTTTTACGTATGGGCGCTGTCCACATGGTTCGTTAGAACTCACAAAACGTCCAGAAGATGCGCTCAATGTGGCAACTATCGGAGAACATCGTATTACTCAAGATGATGTTGTTTTTGGTGATGAAGATGGTATTTTGTTTGTCGCCTATGCCCATGTTGAAGCTGTTATTAGCAAAGCGCGAGAAGTCCAACGGGTGGAGCGCGAACAAATTTCTGGTATTTATGAAGGTCGCAGCTTACGGGTGCAATTTAAGTTTGATGACTATCTGGATAAGCGCAAAGCTGACCCGTCTTATACCTTCCGTGACCATCTCAAAAATGTTGGCGGCACGGCTGGTTAATAATTTCATTAGGGCTGCGGCGTGTTTGTCGGCAATGCAAAACCATTTTCTGTTGCTGTCGGTAAAGCAAAGCCCCCAGAGGAATCATCGCCTGTATATGTCACGCGCCAAATATGCCCATAATTGAAGTCGGCGATAATCAATGCACCATCAGGGGCAAGTGTGACATCAATCGGACGAATCAAGCCTGTCACAAAAGGTTGCGGAACATAGTCTTCGCTATTGAGGGTCGGGTCATGTGGGTCAATCCAAACGATACGTTGCGCCCAATCTTCGCCATTCCATAAGGCAACAAAGAGCGTATTTTGCATATTTTGTGGGAAGTTGTTGCCCTGATAAACCACCATGCCATGCGGCAATGTATAATCTGGCAGAGTCAATAAATCAGGCGTAATATCGAGTGTGCCGCGTGTACCGGGGCATTCTCCACAGCCACGTAAGCGATAAAAAGGCCAACCATAATGTGCGCCCTCATTAATTTCTAGCACCCTATCGCCTTGCCCCGTGATTAAGCCGATATCGGTTGCATAAAGTTGTCCGCGACTATCGAAGCCTAAATCATATGGATTGTGCAAACCTTGTGCATAGGGTTCGACTGTGCCTGTATGGGGGTTAATCCGCAAGATAGCCGCCTCAGTAGGCAAGATATCGCGTATGTTCGCAATGCGCGGATTATCAGGTTCGGCATGGTCGGTTAATGAGCCGATTCCCATATACAGGTAGCCATCCGCGCCAAAAACAATGCCGTTTGCTTGCTGCCTGACAGTTTGATAGCAACACGGCAAATCATTAATCACTCGTTCTTGTGTGCCATTACTGAGAATACGCCACAATGTCCCACCGGATTCGGGTGTCGTGCGGGCGCTGACATAGAGGACATCGCTGCCGGGCTGAAAAGCTAATCCAACAGGTGATAGTAGGGTATCGCTATAACGAATGGCAATACCGTCATCCAAAACATAAACCGCACCGGATAGCGTGCCATTTTCTAGCACTGTGGCATATAAACGCCCATCTGTCCCATAGGTGATTTGCTTCACTTGACCGGGGAAGCGCCCGACATGCGACAGGGCAAAGCGGGGTGGTACTTGAATTCGTTGTAGAAAACCATCCACATCATTTTCGCATGGGAAGTCACCACATTTCCAACCCTCTGCTGAACTGAATCCTGCCGCAGCAATCGCTATTGAAGGCGGCGCAGAGGCATTATCAATCGCTGTCGCTGGCATAAGGGCGATTGTAGCTGTCGGCGATGGTGTATAAGTCGCTGTATTTGTCGGTGTGATTGTGGCTGTCGGTGTATCGGTATGGGTCGCTGTTGCCGTTGGCGTATCAGTTGGAGTCACTGTTGCGGTGGCTGTATTGGTCGCTGTTTGTGTTGGCGTATGGCTAGGAGTAAACGTTGCTGTTGCTGTATAAACAGGCGCACCTGCCCCAATCTGAGTCGGTGGAATCGTCACACGTACAGGGGCTTGTTGTCCACTACAGGCTGCCAGTAAAAATGATAATGTGATGATGCCATAAAGACGAAACAGAGAAAATCGAGCCATGCTGAAAGTGGTTTCCGTTGCCAATAACGATACGAACGGCATATCATATCCGCAAAGGGGCAAATTTTCGAGGCGCGATTAGGGCAAACTCAAAATATAAGGAATCACAAGAACGGCAAAGATAGTCAATAATGCCGCCACAATGCCCGTTATCAACCACCCCAAGCCGGCAAAGAAAAAGCGATAACCATCGGTTAACAGATTGCGTGCTTCGACGTTTTGGGTGACATTTGGCTTATCTGCCTTGACACGCAATACAGTCCAGCCCAAGCGCGTTAATGTCCAGCCATACGGCACGCTGCGATAAGCGATTGTGCCGAAGATAAGGGCGAAAACGATACTAAAAGAGGCAAGTAACATCAGGATTAGCCTTCAATATTGTACAATTGGCATGTTCGTACCATCATATCATGCTTGTGGGAATTCTTCATCATCTATGAGACGCGCACCCCCAAAAACGAGCATCATAATTTTAGCAAGTTTGGTCATGGCGCGACGGAACATAGGCATCATCATCATCGGGCGCAGCACCTTAAAAAAATCGCCCATGAAATCAATCATGAGATGTGTCGCCTGTTTCTGCTTGGTGCGGTCATAAACCCAGAAGAGCAAAATCATAAAATGAAATGTATATAATAACATCGCCAGATTATCAGCATCACTCTCTGTCGAAGGGGCATCTTTTGAGCCTTGCACCAGCAATAAAAATGCTTGATACAGGGCATCTTGCTTGCCGCGAGAAATATCTTTTGTACTGATATCACTGTGCGGCAGCATGGCAGTAGCAAGCAACGCCGCTATTGCGTCATAATGCGGTTGTAACTGCCTGATGCGAGTTTCCATTGTTTGGAAGTAACGTCGCGCAACCTGACCATCTGGCAAGTCCACAATAGATTGCTGCATCTCTTCTGCCAATGAGCGATCCAAATCCAGCACAATATATTCTTTACAGGCATAAATTGTTTCCAAGTCTGTCAGCGCGATATTCGATTTATCGGCAATCTGAGTCATTGTGGTTTGCGTATAGCCGTTATTCTGGAATAAGTCGGCGGCAATTTGGAGAATCGCTTGTGGTGTATCGGACATGCAATGCCTATCATGTGTTACGTTTTATTTAGTACCTGATGTATGCAGTTATAGGTCGTCATACGAATAGGGCAATTGTACTTAGCATGACATTCGAGCTTTTAGTTCACAGTTCACAGTTTTTAGTACGAATTAGCGCCTCTGTAAACTGATAACCGACGACTCATCACTGTGCTAAACAGCGTTGTAATGCGAAAGCTGATAAATCGACAAGTGCGTAACATGAGTTAGTATTTTCAGCATATCACGAAAATTCTTAAATGTGAAATTTTGAACAAGTCCAGTAACAGGGGCGCACACGTGGGTACGCCCCTAGAAAAGCACCACGTTTTAGGCAAAATAGGATTTGTTTTATATTTTGCACTAACTTGAAATGCGCCCCTTTGCGCGGCAATAATTGACGCTTTCTTCGCATTAGCCTATACTTGCCACATAATCATTTTATGCAATTGAGGAAAATTATGGCAGACAAAACCGTTTCACCCGACTTGTTAGAGATTTTGCGCTGCCCAGAAGCGGTACATTTCACCGATAAGGGCGACGACCCCGGCAGACTCGAATTAGTACGTGATGGCAATTGGCTGGTGTGTGAAGATTCCGGTAACAAATATCCGATTCGCTCTGGTATTCCGGTTATGCTGATTGACGAAGGGCAAAAATGGCGCGATACAGCCGTTGACGATTTGCCCGTTCCACCACCGGAAGCGTAAGTTCTCAGGTTTTTTGCTTTTCAATGTATTGGGGCATGTCGTTGGTTTCTGCGAGATGCTCCAATCCGGCACGGTCAGCAATATAGACTTTGCGCCCTTCTTTTCGCAGCAATCCCGTATTAAGCAATCCACGTAATGCCCGCCCGACGACTTCACGGGTTGTCCCTAGAATAGAGGCAATTTCTTCTTGTGTGAGCTTAGTCGGGGCATCGCTAATCTGGTCAGCATAGGTGGTTTCGTGCAAAAACAATTTCGCTAGGCGCGACGGAATGGTGCGGAAGGTCATATCTTCCAGCCGTTCGATATATTCTCGATTAACATGGGCAAGAGCCTGCACATAATTTTGCAGCAATTCGCGCTCAGAGGCGAGCAGTTCCATTAATTGATGATGGCTAATTTTAACAATGGTCGAGTAGGTGACAGCAACCGCATTATAAGGATTGTAGCCACCATCGACTGCTGCAACTTCGTTAAAAGAGGCAATAGGTCGTAGCAAACTTAAGGTATGCAAGCGTCCTTCGGGGCTAATGCGATAAATCCGTACCAAGCCTTCAGTGACAATATGGAATCCTGCACAGGCTTCCTCTTCGTTGAAGATTGTAGACCCTGCTTGGTAAATATGGCTATGTGCCGCCTCATCCAAACGTTGCAAAACATCGGGACCGACACCGTTAAAACATGCTACTGCATCCCATTTAATGCTCATGTTATCGCCTCAAAATTTGCCTGAGACCATTATAACCACGAAGTACCGTTTATTTGTACCTTCTTTCACAGATTGATGACAATTGCCTTTCTCTGCCATCAAATTAGCAATGCACCATAATTTGCCAGTTTGTACTATAATGATAAAAAAGCTGGAGGCTAGAAATGACTGTTCAAGAAATGGTGCAAGAAATTCCATCACTATCTATTGAAGACCGTAAACTTCTTATCTCGGTACTTGTTGATTCAATCATCGAATCTGCCGGACTCAAAAAACGTGATATCCTTGAGTTTGCAGGTATTGGTCTTGAACTCTATGATGGTACAGATGCCCAAGAATATGTTTATAAAATCCGTAGTGAATGGGATAATCGCCCGTGAAAATTGCTGATGCTCTGAAAAATGTTCATACTATTTGTGTGGATACTGCACCATTTATTTACTATATCGAAAAAACATGTGACCTACTTCAACCTTACAAAAGCCATATTTGAGTATGTGAGTCAAGAGAAGTTGGATGTTATCACAGCATCACTGACACTCACCGAAGTCTTGATGAAACCTATTCAAGCAAAAAATAGGCGTTTGCAGCGTGAGTATCGAGACTTGTTGCTAAACACTAAGAATGTCTCTACCATTGCGATTGATACGATAATCGCTACAAAGGCTGCTGAGCTGCGTGCAAAATACAATCTCAAAACGCCGGATGCGCTGCATGTGGCATCTGCGATTGTTTCTGGTTGTGATGCCTTCCTCACCAATGATGATGGTATCAAACGTGTAACGGAAATAACGATTCTCATATTGGATGACCTCGAAATTTAACGCTTCAACCGCCGCACTGGATGAAAGTCATCTATCAACATGGACATCTCGAAAGTTGCAGATATTCTCTATGCTTACCTTAATCCGAAATTCGCCGCGAAAAGTTGCACGATTTAGGTAATTTCGCTTATACTATACGCAAGGTTCGTTCACTAATCGCTAGGCTTATCTGATTATGGCACTCCGCAGAAAACGTAGAAAATCAAGAAAATCTTATGCTCGTATTCAACGTCGTAAAATATCGGCACCGACGCCTGTTCAGACGCATAATGAAAGCGAAGTAGCCGCACCCGAACCCCAAATAGATTTATATAATTTTTCTCCAGAAAATGTGATGCAACTCCAACGCACCATTGGCAATAAGGCAACCCGCGAATTGGTTGCTAATCGTGCGCCAACCCACACCGTCCAACGTGGCTTTTTCAAATCTATTAAAAAGATGTTCGGCGGCAAAAAGAAGAAAGTTTCTGGACATAAAATGACAAAGTCCGAACAAGGCAATGTCCCTAGTATGAAGGACTTAATGGAAATCCCAGAAGATGTCCGAAAGAAAATTGATGCTCTCGCTGGAGATGTTGCTGATGCTGTCATGGATTACTTAACAGGCGCAGAAATCCTCAAAAATGCCACAGATGTCGCTAATCCAAAGTTGCTGACTAAGCATCAAGAGCGCTTTATCTTACCCAAAAAGGCATTTTCTATTCATAAAGACGGCGCATGGACAGAGGAAACCTACTCTTATAATGATGATAACACACACGTCATTAAAGATGCAGTCGAAGCCAGCATCTATTATATCGGTAAGTTAGGCGATGGGACGACGCTCGTTAAGGTGAAGAAGGCACACACCACGACGGCTGGTTATGAAAAACTAGACCCCAAAACACCCTTGTTTGAAAAAGGTCAGCCCAATGCGAATGATGTCAAGCAAGGTGGTATTGGAGATTGTTACTTGATGGCGGCACTCTCTAGCCTCGCCCAACAACAGCCGCAATATATTAAACAAATCATGGTAGACCAAGGCGATAAGGTATCTGTGCGACTTTATGAGGTAGACCAAACTAACCCCGCTAATCACACATTTACCGCCAAATATCTCACGATTGAAAAATCCATAGCGAAGCTGAACGGTAGCGCGCTTTACAATAAGGGCGCATTATGGGTCAGTATGATGGAAAAAGCCTATGCAGCCGGCGGCTTCACGGGGACAGGTAAGGCTCCAACATCCACCACAACCACGACGATGGACGATATTGATGGTGGTTTCTCGCGCCATGCCTTTGAAGTATTGACAGGCACGGAAGCACGCAGCGCATCGCTTCAAGGTGGACCCCAAATGCAATCCGATGGGAGCTACGCCAATGAACAGCAAACAGGCTGGAAAGGCAATCAGTACTGGCGTAATTTCCAAGGTGTCAATGTGCCATGGGATGCCGCCAATATTGCTGCGTATAATACGATTAAATCCGGACCCCAACCCGATGATTATACACCGATGCCTATCTTCAACAGTGTTTTCAAAGGCAATAAGGGACACCTTGATTCATGGATAACTTATGTCAAAACGGATGCCGTTAAGAGTATGTTCACCAAACAAAATACCCAACATGCTGGCGGTTATGCTCATCAGATTACCATTCAAGATTTCCAAGCCTTATTCAATAAAGAAGGCAGTGGAGTCGATGTAAGTGTCGGGAATGCTGTTCTGGAATGGATTAAAACCAATAAAATGTATCCCGGCGAACTAGGTACGGGTGTCTATTCTAAGAGCCAACTTAAATACATGGATAATATCAAAGATGCCCTCGCAAAAGGACAGTCGGTCACTCTTAGCTCTTATAAGTTCCCTGCCGCGTCCAGTGATGGATCTGGTCATAGTGGCGGTGAATCGATGTCAAAAGGGATGGTCGGTGGACACGCCTACAGTGTCTTGAGTGTAAAATCTGGTACGACAAATGACCCGACAACTGACCCCGGCTCAGGGAAGTTCAACTGGATTCAAGTTCGCAATCCATGGGGGTCATATGGACGTGAATATGACTTCTCACAAGTGTTGCCGGACGATGCAGCTAAGGCGGTTAAAGAGGGAAATGGTATATTCCACCTTGAACTCAGTGATTTGACAAAATACTTTAGTTCCGTCGATTTCTCTGGCTAGGAGCAAATAAAATGGCAGAACCCCCACTTTCAAATGACGAATTGCGGATGTACGCTGGCAAGGTCATCATCGGCAAAGTAACTTCCGTTTCTCGTGAAGAAGTTGAAGTCGAAAATGGCACAAATCGAGTCTATACTGTCCAAGTCGATACCATCCGCGAAGAAGGCGGTTTTGGACTCGATTTAGACCCGACCATGACAATCACATACTGGCAAGCTGGAGACCGCCCCAATGGTTGGACAGGCTCTATCGGGCAATTTTCGCCCTTGCCAGTAGACAAAGAGATTCGGCTCTATCTTGGCAAAAAGCGCGAAGATGGTGTCTGGAATTTGCTAGAGCCAAATGGCTGGCAGGCTGTCGAATAGATGCTTGATACGATTCCGACATGGTGCAAACCTGTATCGTTAGACATGTGGCAAACTCGTCTACTAGAAGATGCAGCTTTGCGTTGCTCCTTGCCTATTCATGAAGATTGGTCACGGCAAGCTAAAGAACTTGTTACTCCGATGGATGTTGAGCATCAATATAGTGGGCGTAACGCTGCCGAACGTTTAATTATTAATATGATGGCGGATGCTGACCCCGAATCTGACATGACGAATTGGGTGACTGCAATTATGAAACTGGTCGGTTTCCCTATTTTGGCTTTAGGGCTAAACCACGAGAATCCGCCCCACTTGCTCGAATGGCAAGCTGTCGCTGTGTCCGATGCCTTGTTAGGGCAATATGCTGTCGATGAATTGCATCTGTTTGAGGGTCTCGCCCGTATCCCCGATTTAACGCGACTCTATATGCTCCTTGCCCGCCGTGATAGCATCGCATGGAAAATCACATTGACGCTTAACTCGGCATTGTTGCCAGATTCCGATAGCGCCATGATTGCATCAAATGACCATGCACGCGCTGGGGCAACATTCGGCAACTTGCATTTTCTATGATAGACTTTCTATGATAGACATTAACCCTCGCGCCCAACAACATAGCGACATTCGACAAGCAATTCGGGAGATTTGCCGCGCTTTCGATAGCACATACTGGCAATCTATCGAAGAAAAAGCTGGTTATCCTGAAAAATTTGTCGAAACATTGACCCAAGCAGGCTGGCTATCCGTATTGATTCCTGAAACATATGGCGGCGGTGGCGCAAGTCTCACAGAAGCATCGGTTATTTTGGAAGAAATTAATCGCGCTGGAGCAAATTCAGGGGCTTGTCACGCACAAATGTATATCATGGGAACGTTGCTGCGGCATGGCTCTGATGTGCAAAAGCAGAAATATTTGCCACCGATAGCCGCCGGAAACCTGCGCTTGCAATCCTTCGCTGTCACCGAACCCACGACAGGGACTGATACCACTAAAACCAAAACCTTCGCCGAAAAACGCGGCAATCGCTATATCGTGAACGGTCAAAAAGTCTGGATTTCACGAGTACAACATTCAGATTTGATGCTGCTTCTAGCGCGGACGACTCCGATTGAACAAGTGACGAAAAAGACAGAGGGACTATCCGTATTTCTGGTCGATTTGCGCCAAAATGCGGGCAAAGGTCTCACAGTACGCCCGATTAAAAATATGGTCAATCATGAGACGAATGAACTCTTTTTTGATGATTTTGAAATTCCAGCCGATAACCTCATTGGGGAGGAGGGCAAGGGCTTTCGCTACATTTTGGATGGCATGAATGCTGAACGGATTTTGATTGCGGCAGAGTGTATCGGTGATGGCTACTGGTTCATTGATAAGGCACGCCATTACGCGACACAACGAGTCGTTTTTGACCGTCCGATTGGGCAAAATCAAGGGATTCAGTTCCCGATTGCACGCGCTTATGCCAATATTCGGGCAGCCGATTTGATGCGTTACGAAGCGGCACAGTTATTCGAGGCTCATCAGCCTTGTGGCGCAGAGGCGAATATGGTGAAGTTGTTGGCGGCAGATGCCTCATGGGAAGCGGCGAATGTCTGTTTACAAACACATGGCGGCTATGGTTTTGCCGTTGAATATGACGTTGAGCGCAAATTCCGTGAAACACGCTTGTATCAAGTTGCGCCGATTTCGACCAACCTCATCTTATCTTACATCGCCGAGCATGTGCTGGGCTTGCCACGCTCTTTTTAAGTACAACAGATATGGATAAAGGCGTGGGTGTATTTCATCCGAGTGCATAAATTGTAGGGGATGACCCATGTGTCATCCTGATACCAGTAACAACGGGCGCACACGCGGGTACGCCCCTACAATATTCGTATTATTTTCTGAAAACACATTATGCCATCTGCTGACCAATAAACTGTAGCTCATTTACAACTTTCTGAAATCAATAGCGTATACTTATTTAGAATGACCAATTATCACGCACAGGAGCATCAAATCATGACGGACGAAGAAAACAAGCAAAAAAATGAATGGCGCGAAGAATTTGAAGTCAAGGGGAAAGACCTTGTTGACCGCGTAAAAGAATTAATCAAAGAAGGCAATGTTCGCAAATTGATTATCTACAAATCGGATGGCGATACGCTGATGGAAGTGCCATTAACCGCGAGTGTGATTGCCGGTAGTGCCATGTTGGTATTGACCCCGATTTTGGCAGCACTCGGCGCGGCGGCAGCCTTCCTCGCAGAAGTCAAAGTCGAAGTTGTGCGGATGTCCGATGACGAGGTTAATGAACAAAAGCGCAAAAATGGCGATTCTGATAACAAAGAAAAAGTCGATATCGACTAAGACGGTACGACTTTCTCCCTCCTACACAATACAGGTGACGCTCCCCATGAATAAATTGGGGGGCTTTACGGCGCTTTTTCGGTAAATGGTTAAACCGCTTGTAAAATTGAGGTGGGGATTAAACCTATCATCAACATTGGCACGAATGCCCCGACAATCGTTCCAGCGATGACTTGGGCGGGGGTATGTCGTTTGAGCCGTAAACGGGCAGCACCCACTAGCATAACTAAAGGAATCATTGCCATTGCAGACCCCGTACTGAACATGATACCCGTAATTACGGCAGCCCCAGCAATACTCATCATGTGCATACTGATTTGCCATACAAGGGTGATGAGGGCAATAAATGTCATCTGTACCAATGTCATAAGGGCTAATAATGGAAAAGCTGGCGGGGCATCAAAACGGCGTAGCAACCACCACACGAGCGACGTACAGATAATGGTCACTAACATCGGACGAAACCGTTCTCGACGCTCTTTCATATGGATGTCGCCAATTTTCCCCTTAGCAACCATCCACGCAATGAAGCTCACGGGGATGATAGAGATAAACAGGCTATATAGAAGCGCCCAAAAGAGTGCCTTCAGGGGTGTATCCGCAAATCGCACTGCGACAGGGACAACTAGCACTGCCCAAACAACGGGTGGACTCAATAAATCAGAGACGACACGCGCCCATGAAAATTTAGGAAGTTGCATCATTCTTGATTTTTGACTTGTCATGAACTTGAAAACTGCCTTATCCAGACGGCTATTTCTACCTTATACGAATGTGTGTGGTTGATTGTATCACGATTTGCTCAAGAATCTGACGGCAATCCAAGATGGTAACGGTTCACTTATCCATAGAACGCAGGGCAATTTGAACCACAGAGGACACCGAGAACACAAAGATTTTAGTTCAAAAACAACTCTGCGCCTCTGATTCTCCGCGTCTCTGCGTTACGCTTTTTGAATAAACACATACACTCAATGACGCTGCGATTCGGCTTCTGCCATTTCCATTTGTACCAATTCGCGGCGTAGTGTTTTACCAACGGCTGTTTTTGGTAATTCCGTGATGAAAGCGAAGCGGCGCGGAATCTCATACTTTGCGAGATACGATTCACAATGTTTGCTGAGTTCCTCTTCGGTGGCGGACATATTGGGCTTCAAGACAATCCATGCCTTAAGTGCCTCTTGCCCCTCTTTTTTGGGATGTGGAATCGCCGCGACACCGACTTCAAACACGGCAGGATGTTGTTTCAGGATATTTTCGACAGTCGCAGGGTAGACATTGAAGCCACCGATGAGCGCCATATCTTTTTTACGGTCAACAATGAAGAGATAGCCTTGCTCATCCATACGAACGATATCACCAGTATACAACCATTTTTTGCCATTTTCATCTTGCCGAATCATATTGGCTGTCTCTGTCGGCATCCCATGATAACCCTTCATCAAGTTGGGTCCACTAACCACCAACTCGCCTACATCACCGATGGGCAATTCCGTATCGGGGTCATCTATGGCAACCACTTTAACATCAATATCGGGGTAAGGTAAGCCGACAGAGCGTATTTTCTGTTCGCCATTACGGGGATTGCTACAAACGGCTGTAAAAGTCTCACTCATGCCGTAACCTTCGCTGATGGGGCTTCCGGCACGTTCATCAAACTCTTTTTTGGTTTGTGTCGGTAAAGGCGCAGAACCACTGGCATTGAGAATCAGGCTTTTCAGCGAGACTTCACCAGATTGAATACGCGGATGATTGTTTATGGCATTATAGAGCGCCGGTACACCGAGAAAAACATGCGGTTTGTAGTAATCAATCACATCAACAACTTCATCAATGATGCGTGCATTCGGGATAAGAATAATGCTCCCTGCCACAGCCGCACATTGCGTTAACAAGACCAACAAACCATAGACATGGAACATCGGAATCGCTCCCACATAACGCATGATACCGAGATGGTCATAATGCCCTGCTGGAAAACCAACCCATGTTTGGATAGCAATCAGATTACTCAAAAGCGCAAAGTGTGTTCCCATAGCTCCCTTGCTGACACCTGTTGTACCGCCTGTATATTGAAAGACCGCGACATCATCAGGGGATACATCGACAGTAACCGACTGTCCTTTATACTGATTCAGCACATCAAGGAAACGCTTGTCGCCCGTATGCAAAGTATCAATGCGATGCCCGCCTTTTTTCTCGGCTGTGAGTGTAAATAAGATTTTCGCCACAGTAGGGAGATAGTCTTTAATATTGGCAACAATGACGGCTTTTGCTTGAGTCTCGGACTGAATTTCTTTAATGAGATTGTAGAACATCATCAGGCAGATAATGACCGTTGCATTGCAATCATTGATTTGGTACGCCATCCGTTTCGGAGGATACGTTGGATTCGTAGCCGAGACGATTCCGCCTGCTTTTAGAATCCCCCAATAAGCAATGGCAAATGCCGCACAATTAGGCATGACGATGGCAACAGTTTCTCCTTTTTGCAGCCCCATATCCACCAACGCGGCTGCAAAGGCATCAGAGTAATCATCCAACTGACGATAGGTTAAATGGGCATCTTGCCGCCCGATAACAGGCAATTTTGCTGTCGTCACTAAGGCAGGCGTATTCGGGTTTTTCTGAGCTGTTTCTCTCAAAAAATCATGGAGGACTTTATCAGTCGGATAATCTAAAGTGGGTGGGACAAATTCATCATAATATTGTGTCCAAGGACGGTCTGCATACGTTACCATCAAATCCTCCTCAATTTTTACAATAAATACCGATGTTATTACGCCTATGCAATTTTCTTGGCGTTTTGGCGACTTGGCGGTTCAATCATTTTTTAGATGATTTTCTTTGTGTCCCTTATGGCTTTGTAGTTCAAATATGGGTACTAACGGAAATGGATAACATCACGCCAACTCCCCTTACTGGCATCAATCATACGATTGCCCGTTGCCACATTTGCCCCATTGACGAAACAAACAAAGACCTTCAAATCAGGACGCTTAAATGCTAAGTCAATAATTGCTTGGCGGCGCTCTTGAATCGGCTCATGGGCAGACAAAATAACGACTGTCTTACCATTCGGTGTATTGATTAAATCTTGTACGACACGTTGTTCGGCATACACACCCGATGCCGCATCCGAACTGCGAACAGCTTTACCTTTTGTGATGAATCTATCGAGCATCTGATTATGCGACATCACAAAACCTTGTGCTTTGATTGCCCCAACATCTGGCAAGACGACAGCATCTTCATCCCCACTAGAGGCTGCCGCTTGAACCTCTTTTTCTTGTTCATCGGCTTCTTCGTCAAGGGCTTTTTCGGCAACATCGGGCTTACTCATAATAATATCAGTAATCGCTGAACGAGCTTTAATCGCGGCTTTTAGCACATTATCTTTCATACCATCTTCTTGGTTGAGCGAGCTTTGCAAGGGGTCGAGTACGGGTTCTTTAGCAGCATCTTTGCTTGCTTCGACAATAACTTTGATATTCTCGAACGCCTCTTGTGCTTTTTCACGGGTTTTATGGGCAATATATCCTGATGAGGTGCGAATCGTATCATGGACATCTTGGAACTCTTTGATGGTTTCTTCTGGCAATTGCCTGTAAATCCCCTGCATCAAGCCTTCAAGTGTGATACGTGTATTGGCAGCAGCAATAATGGTGCGGTCTTCGATATCTTTGGCAGGGTCTTTTGCATCTGTGAAATCGCCGCTTTCTTGTTCTTGAGCTTTCTCGCCCTGCGTTGCCTCGCCTTTTTCTTCTTCAATTTTGGC
Organism: Anaerolineae bacterium; assembly: GCA_030950085.1. Taxonomy (GTDB): domain Bacteria; phylum Chloroflexota; class Anaerolineae; order Aggregatilineales; family Phototrophicaceae; genus JAUZRW01. The sequence continues at coordinate 20,768 of JAUZRW010000046.1, read as the reverse complement.
GGCTGATTCTTTTTGTGGCGGTGGCGGGTCGGCTGCTAAAACACGATTGACTGATTTTCGTACTGTTGGCAAAAAGGGATAGGGATTAGCGGCTTTTTCGGGCGCTTTCTTTTCTTCTGCCTTGATTTTCGCCTCATTTTCGAGATACCTCTGCACTGAGCGTTTCAACAGGGGGAAAGCCCTTGTTTTATATTCAGAGAGTTTGATGAAGTCGGAGGCATCGTCTTTGAGAAAACTCAAGGCTTGGCTGATTTGCTCTGGGTCGAAGGTTTTCTTGAGTTCTTTATATTGGGCAGACGACTTGAATAGCTCAATCACAGAATCTGCTTTGTCACTGTCAGAAACGTTGTCGTTCTTGTCATTATCGTCTTTTTGTACAGTGTCGTCACTGTTGCCATTATCTATCATCAGCCGTTGCACAGCTTGATTGCCAATTAAACCTTGTAAATGTAGCATCTCGGATGATGGCGCATCATGTTCAGGAGTATTGGATTCATGGAGCATATCTTCATCATCACGGAAGCCGCCATATTTGCGACGGCGACGACGACGTATTTTTCGCATCAAGCGTTTTTGTTGTTTATCCATCGGATTTTGCCCTTTACCCGATTATCCTGAAAGGCGGATTTTTTCTCTATTATATCCGAAAATGCCCAAAATTATGTTTCGCTTTGTGGTGGATTATTGGCAGCATCGCGTGTCGAGTCCGCATCGGCATTCAGGTCTTGCGAGCGTTGACGCGCTTCTTTCAAAAATTCTTCGGTGGCACGCGGCGTTCGTATCGACTGCCCCCATTGTGCGGTTTCATCCGACATCACTTGCAATGTGCCTTCAACATAATCGACATACGTTGCGGCATAGGAATCATCGGCTTGATCTTTATCCGGTGAGAGGGCATCGGCAACATTGACATTCTCAACTGCCGACTCGTAAACTTGTACCAATCTATCCCACTGATACAAATCCATCAGCGAGTTAAAGAAAGCACTGAGCGCCGGAATGGCGACACTGAGTACCACGCACAGCAAAATAGCCCCACGCCAAGCATCACAAGATGAAGGGAGTGTTTCACCGACTGCCATTAAATCAATTGTATCACTCGAACAAGAGCCACTACCTAAAAATACTTGTTGCTGAATCAGGGCGGCAGCAGCAGCAAAAACACCCGTTAACAGTGCGAGACTAGCACGTATAAAATTGACTTGTTGTAAGGCTGTATTGTAGCGTTTCACTGTCCCTTGATAATACCAACGCTGGTCTTTAAGGGCGTGGCGGTCAAAGATTTCATACCGCGCAACAAATTCATCACGAGTTTTATTAGCCATAATACTCTCCTTAACCTGCGTCTTCGGGGTCTACACCGCGATTGATATCGGCTGCTCGTCGTGCCAACATGCGCCGACGGTCTGAATCTTGCAATTTATCATAGGGTGGCACATCGGCTAGATAGCGAAAATACTCGCGCCGCAAATACTCTGCACGCCGCCGATTCATCAACCATAATTGCATCGGGGGGCGGTTGCCTTGCACGGTGGCAATGAAGGTCGTAAAGAGCGCGACAATTGTTTCTCCAAAGGCAAACCACGGCAACCAAGTGGGGAAAGCATCTAGGGTGACAGCTTGCAGCGCACCAATCAGGGTTGCCAGCGAAGCCAACAACATAAAGCCAATCTGCAAGCTACGATAGCGGTTTTGCTGCTCTTTAGCTTGGTAATCGCGTTCGCGGAACATCCACAACAATTCTTTGTCGAGCGTTTCTATATCTTCGAGAATACGGGTTTTGGTCTCTTCGCTCACATCTTCCAACATCTTCTCTAGCTCATCCGGTTCGATAAGCTGAAAATCACGATACTTGAGGCGGATGATAGGCAACTGCCGAATCCACTCTGGCATTCCACCCCGAAAATCTTTATGTCCCATTGAAGTAATATTTTGCATTTCTTGCATAACAAAACCCCTTCCTAAATCGACATTTCGGCAAATAAATCAAGGAGTGCTAATTTGAAATCAGGCAGAACAGTCCCACCTGTTAAGGTTTCATCTTCTTCTAATTCGATATCCATCTCCCCTTTGATTGTTACGGTTTTGCGCTGTGGGTCAATAACCCAAATAAGATGGACTCCATCCGAAGAATATTGGTTTTCTGAATCATCAGGACGACTCTTTATTACAAATTATTATAGATTGTTAGCTTGATTCTAGCGCAATTTGGTTCACAAGGCGAATAGCTTCGGCGACAACTGTCATGCCTTCATCAATTTCGTCATCGCTAATATTCAAGGGTGGTAAAAAGCGCACACAATTGGAATACAATCCAGCACGAATTGTAATCACACCGCGCTTGAGAGTTTCCAGATTGACCTGTGAGGTATGAGCCGCACTGAGGGGCGTTTTGGTCTCACGGTCTGTCACCAGTTCCATTGCCAACATCGCACCGAGTCCGCGCACATCGCCTACAATCGAATTTTCGGCTTGCATGTTTTCCATATGTTCCCGAATACGTGTGCCAACAGCCGTTGCCCGTTGCAAAAATCCGGGTTGGCGAATCATTTCGATGGCATCAATCGCCGCAACACAAGCTAAGGGATTACCACTATACGTACCGCCTAGCCCGCCGGGATGCGGGGCATCGACAATTTCAGCCTTGCCTGTCACAGCCGCGAGGGGCATTCCTGCCGCCAATGATTTAGCGGTCGTTACCAAATCCGGCACAATATCATAATGCTCAATCGCAAATATTTTCCCCGTCCGCCCGAAGCCACACTGAATTTCATCAGCAACCATGACAATGTCATGTTCATCACACAATTCACGGATACGCTGCATAAAGCGCGGCGGTGTCGGGATAAAACCGCCTTCTCCTTGTACGGGTTCAATCACAATCGCCGCTACAGCCGAAGGGTCTACTTGGGCAATAAAGGCATTTTCTAGTTGACCAATCGCATATTCGACATATTCTTCGGTACTCATGCCCATTGGCGTGCGGTAAATGTTCGGGAAGGGCAGTCGATACACTTCTGGCGCGAAGGGTCCAAATCCTTTTTTGAATAACGAGTATTTACTGGTCATTGCCATTGTCATATTGGTGCGCCCATGATACGCCCCCTCAAAGACGATAATAGCCTGTCGTCCGCTATAGGCACGCGCAATTTTAACCGCCGCTTCAACCGCCTCAGCACCACTATTGAGCAAGACTGTCTTTTTGGCATAATCGCCGGGTGTCACGTCATTCAGTAACTCAGCGACACGCACAAAGGGTTCATATGTCCCGACAATCGCACACATATGAATCAATTTTTCGGCTTGGTCTTTCAGTGATTGCACGACGTTGGGCGGACAATGCCCAATCGCCAGTACACCGATGCCCCCTGCAAAATCAAGCAGACTATTACCATCGACATCATGAACGACTGCGCCAGATGCACTTTCGATACCCAGTTGTGTGAGTTTTGCTGCTCCACGCGAGGTTGCCGCTTCACGACGAGCGACCATCGCTAAACTGTTGGGCCCGGGGATTTCTGTTACAAGGTTAATACTTGCCATTTTTTAACAAACTCCATTCCATGAAATAATTATCACGACAAGCCAATATTGACTTGCGCGTGGTTTAATTCGTGCCACTATTGTATTGTACGGAATTTGAGGACAATTTAGCAGATGAAGTCGGAAACTGCATCATAGTAGGTGATATTCTGTTCCGCAGTCATTTCAAGCAAGTTTACGGAAACCAACAGAGTGCGACAGGCTAGATTCAGTCTTTTTGGGCTAAATTGGGGAGTATCACGGTGAATGTCGTGCCTTCACCTTCTTGACTCGTGAATGAAACACTGCCTTCTAGCACGTTGACAGCCCGTCGCACAATATCAAGACCCAAACCTGTGCCTTGAATATTGCTCACATTGCTTGCACGATGGAAAGATTGGAACAACTTTGCTTGGTCAGCTTCGGGAATACCAATCCCATCATCGGCGACACAGAATGTAATTGCCACGTTCGTGACTTGGCATGAGACAATCACTGTTCTATCTTCGGGTGTATATTTCACGGCATTTGATACCAAATTGACCATAATCTGATAAAGCAAGGTTTCATCGCCAACAATATCCGTCACGCTTCCCTCATATTGTTTGATAATCTGAGGCTTGTTCTCTTCAACCAGCAATACTCCCTCAACAATGTTTTTACAAAATGTGGGCAAATCTATCACAGTCAATTGGATTTGATGACCGACTCTATCCGTTTTGTTGATAAATGAGACATCTTCCATAATACGTTTGAGTCGCATGACCTGTTTTTGGATTTTGTCAGTGCGCCTCACGATTTGCAGTGGGGTCATTTTTTCAAAATTACGTTGTATCAATTCCGTAGAAGTCATGATGATTGATAATGGAGTCCGCAATTCGTGTGAAATCAGTGTGACAAAGCGATTCTTCAATTCATGCAGTTCTTTCTCTTGTGCCAATGCCTCTTCAATTTGTTGCTGCCATCTTAACTGCAAGGAAATATCCTCGAAACTGTATAAGATTTGCTGAAGATGACCCTCGTTATCCAAATAAGGAACCGCATTCACTCGTAAGGGGATTTCTTGTCCGGCGGCAGTTGTGATGAGTTGCTCAACCCCTAAGATGGGTTTGCGGCTGATTTTAATTCGTGATGAAATCTGCTTTTCCGGCGGCATGACTTGTCCGTCAAGATAGGTCACAGTCCAATCTACGACAGAATTAATTTGCTGTGTTATCGCATCGCGCTGGATGCCGAGTATTTTCTCAGCATGGGCATTCGCAAAGGTGATGATATCGCCTTGTGGATTCAAGACAACAATACCGCTTGGCATGGTGTCCATGACATTCTGTAAAAAATTTCGCTCCGTTCGCAGAGCTTCTTCTGCCTGTTTCAGTTGTGATATATCTTCAAACACAAAGACCACTTGTTCAACATCACTCGCTTCATCCAATATGGGGGCGGCATTCACTATAATAGGTATCTGTTGACCGTCGGCAGCGATAAGAATTTGTTCATTACCATATATTGCTTTTTTAGTTCTCAGCACCTCAACGAAGGGGCGTTTCTCTATTGGGATGATTTCGCCATCGACATCTCTGATTTCTAAATTTGGAAATTGCCGTGGGTTGCTATTGCTGGCATTATGTTTCAAGCGCAAAATTTCTTCGGCGCGAGCATTGGCAAAAGTGATATGCCGATTATTATCAAAAACGAGAATGCCATTCGGGGTGGCATCCATGACGCTTTGGAGAAAGTTGCGTTCGCTAATTAGGGTGTTTTCGGCGCGTTTAAGCCGCGAAATATCTTGTGCTGTGCCGACGACTCGTACCACACGCTGTTCTGTCTTATCCCATTCCGATTTGACATACGCCAACATATGTTTAACTTCACCTGTTTTAGAAGTCATGCGAAACTCAAATGTTTCTTGCGTGGTACTAGCATATAAACGTTCACGTTGACGTGCAATTAAGTCGCCATCATCAGGGAAAATAAGGGCAAAAGCAGTCTTGCTCTGTAAGTCTTCGACTGTATAGCCCGAAATTTCTGTAAAGGCATCCGTCATCCATTCATAGACGATTTGTTTGTCGGGCAAAACACGATATGAATAGGAGTAAGCCATACTCATATGCTCTAGGGTACGATAACGCTGTTCGCTCTGCTGTAATTGTTGGTTCGCGGCTTGTAATTCTGCCGTTGCTGCTTTAACTTGTGTCGCCAATTCTTCAGCAAATCGTTTTTGGGCAGGTATATTAACCACTGTTTCTTCATTACCGTGATAAATTGCTTCGTTTCGTAGGTGTACTTTTGCTTGGCGCACGATTTCTTGACTGAGGGTGATTTGTCCACGCGCAATGATAAAGATACAGATAATCAATAGACTAGCCATAGTCACAATAATAGCCGTTTGTCGATAAAACAGAGTAAGGACTTTCGTGGTATCTTGTTGAAAAATGACCTGTCGTGTCAGTGCTAGTCGATTGTTGTAATCAGCCACAATGAAAAAAGCTGTTGCAATGATGATGAGCAAAATCGCTATTGCTTCAACAATATAAATGGCACGCATTGAACTTCGGGGTAGATGATGATTTTGGACACTCGACACGATAGACCTCATAAGTTAATTACTATACTGTACAACAGAATTAACACAAAATGGATTGATGTTTGCGGCTAATAGCACATATGTCGAACTTAAAAGCCATACCGAGTAGCAAAATCACTCGTCTATAAAATGTTTAGAAGCTGTTTGAATATTCGTCATATCTACTACTCGACCAATTTAATCTTTGAAAATTAGATTATGTGCTTTTTGGGCGCAATGCCTTGCGCCCCTACATAAAAACTTTTTTGGTCATGTACTACTTATTGGGAGGATTTGAAACCCTCCCCTACGCTTAAAATGGGTTCAATCGCAGGGGAAGGTCTATGACCTTCTCGCCGAAGTTAAGCCCAAAATCCAACCCTTAAGGCTAAACCTGATGCCTATCTACCCGCGTGTGCGCCCGAATCGTTCAAACCGAATGCTTTGTGCTGGCACTAGCACCCAAATAGGGCGAAATCTCCTATTTGCAGATAAGCGCGGTGTACGTCATGATTGTAAACTAAGATGACAATTTTATTGAAGGACAACAGACAAGCAATGTGGCGATGGTTTGGCATCATCTTATTAATCACACTCAGCGCATGTAACGCCTTATCCGATGCACCCCCTCCAACGATTGCCCAACCTATAGAGGTGTTTACACTGCAAGCGTGGGAAACAGCATCAGGCAGTTTAGATACAGCACAAAATCGTAATGAATGGCAATTCTTCGGGCGTGCCGGACAAATGGCGCGACTCCGTTTGGTTTCTCAAAGTGCGGATGTGACCATGACACTGCGCTTACGCAATCAGGTTTTGGCAGAAGGCGCGACAGTCGAAGCGACTCTGCCAGAAGACGAGGTTTATCGGGTCACAGTTCGCTTGCAAACAGGTGTTTCTGGTGTCTATGATATTGGCTTGAGTTATGTCGGCGAAGAAAACCCCAATACTGCGCCAACTATCGCGCCGATTGTCGGTGTCCCCACACCCACTCCTGCCTATGCTAATCTAGGAGAATTCATCTCGCAATTGACAGAGAGTACGCAAATTGGCAGCTTACTGACAGCTGAATCGCCACAGCATGTTTACACCTTTCAAGGGGAAGAAGGCGATATTATCACTGTGGAGATGAGTCGCGTGGCGGGTACACTTGACCCAACGTTGCTGCTCTATGCGCCGGATGGTCAACCGATAGCGATGGATGATAATAGTGGCGGCAATGGCAACGCTCGCTTACTCAATATTCGTTTGCCCGTGAATGGTCTCTATAGTATTCAAGCACACGGCGCTGATTTCTTTGGCGATTATACATTGCGCTTTAGCACAGATGAGGTGGCAATGGATATTGATATACAAGCCACCCCTGAACCCACGACGGTAGCGCCCTTTGTCATGGCAACTGTTGGACCTGCTATCCGTGACCAACGCCTAGAAGACCATGTGCCTGTGATTGCCAATATCGCCCGTGAAGGTGATTTTCAGCGTTTTTCGTTTCTTGCCAACGCCGGAGATGTCTTGACGGTCAGTGTGCGCCCTTATCGAGATAGTACCGTGCGCCCACAATTTGAGATTTTTGGTGCCGATGGCAATTTACTCACAATGTCTAATGCGACCCTCTCGGCGGCTGGTGGGGCGGCTTTTGCTGCGGGTATCCAACTTGAAGAAAGTGGCTCGCTCATTTTACTCATTACAGGAGAAGAAAATACGACAGGTGCTTTCTTGGTGAGTGTCGGCAAGGGAACATCAACTTATGATACGTTTCAGGGCGAGGCTATCGCTAATCAGCAAGCAACAGGCACTATACAAGGACGTGGAGAACGGCATATCTGGCGTATTCGGCTCAATCCCGGTGATGTCATTACCGTAGCCGCGAGTCCCACTGGCAATGCTTTTGACCCTGTAATGGAATTGGCAACGGTAGATGGCATTGTTTTATATCGAGATGATAATAGTGGCGCGAATAATGCCGCCTTGATTGATATTGCCACGATTACTGAATCGGCTAATTATATGTTGCGAATTTATGATGCTCGTGGCGATGCACAAGGTAGTTATGTGTTACTATGGCGCTATGTTAATATTGCTGCGACACCTACTCCCTTGCCGAATAAGGCAACAATTTTGTCAGTCGATGATGCAGTTGATGACGGTCAGTATCAATTTTATGCTTTTCAAGGGCAGGCAGGGCAAGAAGTGGAAATTCGGGTTTTGGCAGCGCCTAATAGTTCGCTTGACCCCGTAGCCGCTTTAATCGACCCCGATGGTATTGTTATTGCACAGGCTGATGATAGTAACGGCTCACTGAACCCGACGTTTACAGTCACCTTACCACAAGATGGCACGTATAACATTCGCATCAATGGTTATTTATCGAGTGGACGCTTCGATTTATTTGTGGCGTTGCTTCTGTGAAATTACTTGCTAGATTTTAGTTCGTTAATCAAGCATTCCAAGTCACGTAATTCAGATTTCATAACAGTGGCAACCACGCGCACATCAGGACTGTCAGCTTGTTGCAAAATTGCCATACCAAGTGAGAGGGCATTCAAACGGTTATTGATGCTGTGAGTGAGTTCACGAATATCATGGGACTGTACAATTTCCAGACGTGCTTGAACCATGTCAAGTAACCTTTAATTCATTGATTATCTGTGGATACTGACATAATACAACAACTGTAACTGAACGTTCCATTAAGGTTTCCTTATTTTGAGCCGTGTAAATCTTCTAACAAGTCGTTAATCTCGCCCAATTCCTCTTTCATCTTTGTCAGAGCATCGTGTTGTTCAGAATGACCCTGTCTTTCCAAAAGATAGAGGTTGAGTTTTAAGGCACTTAAGCGATTCTGGATGTCGTGTTTGATGAGACTAACTTGTGGATGTTGATGATTATTGTGTGAGTACAATGCCCGTTGCATGATATTCTTGCCCCTGAATTAACGAACTTACGATAACTATATCCCTATAGACGCACTAAAGTAAACGTTTATACATAAAAAAGCAGTAAAAATTGTTGTAATGAACCGTGTAACAACGAAAACTAATATGGATGAAGATTAATGTTTAAACTATAGCTAACGTCGTTTGTACGGCTTTCGCAAATGATATGTCCTGATGTATTGATGGTGAGGGGGATTTGCAATGCCGCCATGTTGAATAACCTCAATTTGTGACTTTCTACCATCATACACGTTTTTTGATAACAATGCCGGACATGCTATGATGAGGATGTTTATACAGACGCATGATTTTGGAGATGTTTTATGCCCTCAGTGATTCCTGATTCATACCGTGATTTGCTAGACAGACCGCTTATCGCTGCCCTTGCAACCACCATGCCAGATAAGACCATTCAGGTGACTCCCGTATGGTGCAGTTACGATGGGACGCATGTGATTGTTAATGCTACTCCAGACCGCCAGAAGCATAACAATATGCGTGACCGCCCAAATGTGACGCTGATGGTTTTTGACCCCGACAACCAATTTCGTTATCTCGAAGTGCGCGGTATTGTCGAAGAAATCACTGCCGAAGGAGGCGGCGAATCCATGAATGAATTATCGCTGCAATATACAGGTAAACCCAAACGCTATGGAATCGAAGCCCCTCCTCGCGCAGAATTAGAACGCTTGCTGTATAAAATAAAACCCTTAAAGGCGACTTATCAAGGATAACAAAACCCAAACGCAATTACCTTTCTACCTAGACCCTTACAATCTATAAAGCGTGTTATAGTAGATAACGTAATAATTGCAAATAAATAAAATAATTCATTAAAGAGGGGCAAATGTCTGAGACAGAAGCGAAACGCTATAAAGTGATTGATGGACCCTTGACCATTCGTGATGAACCAGATGGTAAGCGGGCATCGAAGAAGTTAGCGCAAGGTACGGAAATCGAAGTCACAGGAGAAGCGGTCAATAAAGGGGGCTATAACTGGGTGCAGCACGCCGATGGCTGGTCAGCATTGAGTGATGATGATGAAACCGAAGTCTACATGCTAGACATTAGCAACCGTGACCCCAACGCGCCCCGTATTTTCCGTGTCTGGGCAGCGAATGTCAGTATTCGAGAATCAGCCAATGGCAAACGCCTAGCAGAAAAATTGTTTCGCAAGGCAGAAATCACTGTTGAGCCACAATCACAGACCGAAGCCGGAAATTATATCTGGTGGAAGCATGATAAAGGGTGGTCAGCCGAGCGTAGTATCAATGGCAACGAGGTTTTCTTGAAAGAAGTCTTTGATTCACCTGCTTCGGGTGCTGGTGTCACTGCGAAAAAGGTCGAATTGCCGGATACGTGGGAAGGCGAAATGGTCTTGCAAGTTGCGGCAAATGTCAAAGTCCGTGGCGAACCCTCTACTAACCCACGCGGATTAGTGATTCGCTCTATCAAACGCGGCAAAGTGCTAGAATGTGATATGGACAATATTGTCGAAGCCGATGGCTGGTATTGGACGCGCCATGATTTGGGTTGGTCAGCTATTCAGAGTATTGACGGAAAAACAGTTTTTCTAGCAGAACCCGGTACTATTCGCGGTCTGGTTGCGATTGGAACCGATGGACCCAAAGCCGAAGATTTACCCGGCTATCGTCAATTATTGACCCGCTCACCTGTTGATTTAGAAGACACGGGCTGGTTTCAATATTATGGCAACAATATGTTTGCAATGCGGAACGGCAAAAATTACGGCTATAACCGCTATTCTCAAGGTCTCCACGGCGGTCTTGATTATGGCAATAGTGACCGTGCGGGCATAAAAGTTTATGCCGGTGTCGAAGCTGAATTTCTCAAAACAGAGTATCCGAGTCCGAATAATACGCGCACATGGCTCAAGAAAGGTGATTATGTCTTCATCTATCAGCACATCACTAACGCTCGTGGCTTCAAAAAGGGGCAAATGCTGACACCGGATACGGTTATCGGAGAAATTGAGCATCACAGTATCAATAACGGCTGGGATCATCTCCACTTTGAAATTCGTTTTATGACCGAGTGGATTGTGAATCCGCTAGTTCTATTTACCGAAGACTTATACAACGCCTTAATCGCTCGATTTAACCCCAGCAAACCGAATACCGGCTATCAGAAAGATTTTCCAGAATCGACAATGAACTTCTTCTATAAGAGCGATAAATGGACGAAGTGGACAACACCGCTTGACCAGCCGATGCTCAATCTCTATAAAGGACCCATTGGACCGGGTTATGAAGTTAAAGACAATGTCTGAGCATTATATGTATCTGCCAGAATAGGTAAGTTTTCGGCGCGTTAAACGTGCGATTGTGTCTTGTTAGTGCGTCTATTCCAGTGACATTTAAGATTACAAGGAGATTGTTCATGGCTACTATTCCCGATACACATAAAAGTTTGTTGGATGCACCCATTGTAGCGACATTGACCACTGTAAGTCCCGATAATGCACCTGAAAACACCATTGTTTGGTGTTCATACGATGGGACACATGTTTTGGTCAATACCGCAGCCGGACGACGTAAAGATAAGAATATTCGCAATAATCCGCATGTTGCCTTACTGGTATTAGACCCCAAAAATGATTTTCGGTGGATTGATGTGCGCGGTGTTGTGGAAGAAATTGTACCGGATACAGACTATAGCAATATCAATGCCCATGCAAAACTCTATGTGGGTGCTGATAAATATTATGGCAGTGTCACACCAGCTGAGATTGAAGGGACAGAAGAGCGCCTCGTCTACAAAATTAAGCCCCAAAGCGTCGTTGTATCCGGTTAAAGATACCTTCGTATATTGGGCGAGGCACGCCTAGTATCTGACCAAAAAAGTTTTTATGTAGGGGCGCAAGGCATTGCGCCCAAAAAACACATCATCTAATTTTCAAAGATTAAATTGGTCGAGTACCAGCCCCTACGCTTGTGGTAGCGTGGTAATTTGTTAGTTGATAGGGCATAGAAACAAGCTATGCCCCTATCGAAAAATCTAAATAGGATATTTATGGGGCAGATGTACGATAGACTGCCGATAAACCACTCTCAAATATACGTGGCAGATTCACCAACACAGCGTTAACCATAGTCTCACGCCCGGCTTCCTCGAAAGATTCTACAGAGGATAAGACAGCAATCGTGATGAGATAGGGACCCCGTTGTAAATACGCCCGTACTGAAATCGCTTCTTCTGAGCAATCGGACACGGCTTCGCTTTGGTAGAAATTGATGCCATAAGCGGTATCAAAGAGAGTATAACCTGCTTCCTCATTGCGCGACTCAAATGCCTCACTTGCTAAGATATTGTTGACAGTCGCCGCCGACTCAAATAAGTCAACCGTATAATCAAGCCTATCGAAGAAATATTGTTCATTGCATTGACCGTTAGGAATAGCGACGGTCACACGGTATTCATGCCCATTTTCAGCTAAAGCAGGACGTGTCTCATCCATAGTGACAATTTCTGGCGCGATGAAACTATCCACTAAATCGGGTGGGAGCGAATCCGGCGATGCGATACCACTCAAGCCTTCGACAACGGCTTCTGCATCAGTACCAGCCAGTGTATTATCCGATTGGCTAGCGACACTATCTGGTTCAGTAATAATGACCACTGTTTCGAGAACGGTTGCAGGAGAGTCTGCTTGTGCAGGGTCACGCAGGAGAATATTTTCGACATTCTCATAACCTTCTAGCACTTCGCCAAAAATGGTGTGGCGATAATTGAGGTGTGGTGTTAGCTCTGTTGTAATGAAGAATTGGCTGCCATTGGTACCAGCTCCGGCATTTGCCATTGCCAATAAACCTGTGCGGTCAAAGGTGAGAGGGATGTGGAATTCATCGGTGAATTGATAACCGGGTCCGCCTGAGCCTGTTGCTGTTGGGTCGCCGCCCTGCGCCATAAAATCTTCAATCACACGATGGAATAGGGTGTTATTGTAATAACCGTTTTGTGCCAGAAAGACAAAATTATTGACCGTTATTGGCGTGAAATCTTCAAACAGGTCAATATAAATAGCACCTGCGTCGGTACAAAAAACAGCCTGATAATCCACACCGACTTCTAGGACATCTTCCGCCTGCGAATACTGCCGTGATTCGGGTTCTACGGCGAGTATTGCAGCTTCACAAATTTCGCCGGGTGTACTTATGTCATCTTGTGCGCTGACAATAGACATTGTGATTGCCAATAATAATGTGACAACCATACCCCGTAGTAAATACGACATGAATTTTCCTTCCAATATGGTATAAGCTAAAATATACGCTACGGATAATTAAACTGTAGCAGTTTATCAGATTGTTGTATTGTGAACAGTCCCTTATGATATTTCAGCCATTCTAGCACCACAAAATAACGATAGTCTATCAAGTCTATAATTCAACAAAAAATGAAGCCGAGAAAATACAAAATCGCGGTCAATAGAAGTATATTTAACAAGGCATTAAAAAACTCTAACATTTCAGTTGATGACCTATTATAGACTATCTATGCCCCTTGTTATTGTGTGAGAGTCTGACATTTTGAGGCATCGCGCCCAATTATGACTAGGAGAAAGGTCATAATAGTGACAAAATTCACAGAACTTGCTATAATGTCTATAACGCAAAAATAGCAGAGGAGATTGCACCTTGCCTGAAATGCAAGCTCTCAAACCGTGCGCTCGTTGTGAGCAAGAACTTCCAGAATCGTTTTTTGAAGCAAAGGATACAATGTTCTGTAAACGATGTGATGAAGAAGTAAATGCAATCCTTCGTAAGAAATTTAGCATCATTGAAGCGGCGCATATTCGCGCCCAAATCCGACACTCCGCTAAAAAGCTCCAAGAAAAAATGGAAACCCCTACTCAAGAAATCGCTGGCGTGGGTGACTGAATCCCAAGCACTCGGATTGTGTTTTGCCAGTAAATTGCTGTAAATACGACAATAAAATCTATGCCGCCTATTGCTTATTGGCGGCTAGGTTCGCTTTTATCATTTTTATCAATCCAATGGCGGTTTCCATCCATATTTGTGCCAACATCTCCGTGCTAGAACAATAACTCTACAATGCCAGATAGCAGATTTTGTACTTGATTTTTGTTGACAATAATTCAATTAACCAAAAATCTCGTACTCAAAAAATTGAAAATCTGTAGTCGAGTTCATTAAGTGGCATTGTCGAGATAAAATCCAGATTGAACTTGAGGCGCTGAACAGTGGCGCGACCTGTTGGGGTGAGTCCGATAATTTCGCCGTAATCATCAGAAAATCGAAAATGGTCTGACCACTTTTGAGTACGTGGATTAAATAATAACTCTTCGTTCCCTGTGCTTCGGTCAATGCCCGTTAGAGATTTTGACTTGCTACTATTACAACGACTACAAGCAAGGCATAAATTTTCTTCATCCGACGAACCGCCTTCAACAAGCGACTTAATATGGTCGATTTCAAAAATATCGCCCATCATATCTTCCCACCGCTTACAATATTCGCAATAATAATCTGCTCTTTTGCGAACACTGTCACGAATTTTGTCTGGAACTTTTGCCATTATGTACTCGGTTTGTTGCTTTTGATATAACTCTGAACATCGTACCCACGCCCTTGTAGGAGAACAAATGCCTCTGCGCGTAGCAATTGATACCAATCATAACTTTCTAGGAGATGCTCGTGTTCCTGCGCTTCGGTGCTTGATAATCCAGTTTCTTTGTCTTTCGTCGTTAATTCAGACATGCGCTGCCGTTTATCTGATGGAAACCCCAATGCGACTAACCACCAGAGTTGAATATCGGAATTAGATGCTAGTTGGGCTAGATTCGCGTCAATGTGGTGCGATGGCAAAAAAGAGGGTGCAGAAATTTTATCAGCCAAAATATGGTCTACTGATTCTCCCGTTAATGTGGCGATTTCATTAGCGTGTTGTGCAATTTTGTCCTCAAGTTGAATTGTAAATTGTTCACTCATCGTATATCTCCACTGATAACTATTTTGATTATAGCATC
This sequence comes from Anaerolineae bacterium, assembly GCA_030950085.1. Classification (GTDB taxonomy): domain Bacteria; phylum Chloroflexota; class Anaerolineae; order Aggregatilineales; family Phototrophicaceae; genus JAUZRW01. The sequence goes on along the minus strand of JAUZRW010000046.1, from coordinate 5,734 downwards.
AAGTTTTCACAACACATCGACGGGGTTAATGTCGATATACCAACCAGAACGGGTTTGTAGATGCGACAGTGCCGCAAGAGGGTCTGCGCTGCGAACGAGGATATGCCAGCGATAGTGTTTATCAATGCGCGAGAAAAAACAGGGCGTGGGCCCTATTAGGTGCGTATCAGTCAATTGATTTTCGCTAATGATATGGCGTAATTTTGCTGCTGCATCTTCAATCTGGCGCTGTGCCTCTATCGGATGTTGATTGTGTACCAGTACACGCCCTAATTTGCGAAAAGGGGGGTAGCCCATATCACGCCGCGCATCAATCTCGGCATTGTAAAAACGCTCATAATCATGATGAGCAGCCGCGACGATACTAGCATGTTTGGGTTGATAGGTTTGCAAAATGACCTCGCCGCCCAGAATCCCACGTCCAGCACGTCCGGCAACTTGAGTCAATAACTGAAAAGCCCGTTCATTGGCACGAAAATCGGGCAAGGCGAGTCCGGGGTCGGCGCTAATCACGCCAACTAACGTGACTAAGGGGATATCCAAACCCTTGGCAATCATCTGTGTACCGACCATGACATTAGCCTCTCCTGAGATAAATTTAGCGAGAATGCTTTCGTGTAAATCGGGTTTATGGGCAGTATCGGCATCCCAGCGCACAGTCTTTGCTGTTGGAAATTGCTTTTTCAGTTCAGCCTCGACCTGTTGTGTGCCAGCGCCAAAATAACGAATCCGACGCGAACCACAATCTGGGCAAGCAGTCGGTACTGCTTGTTGATGATTGCAATGATGGCAACGCATTGCTTCTCCATGACGATGATAGGTCATGGGCATATCGCAATTGTCACACATCACGACATAGCCACAATCTCGACAAAAAACATAGGTCGATTGTCCGCGCCGATTCAAAAATAACATCGCTTGTTCGCCGCGTTGCAAGACTCCTTCTAGGCTAGTCTGTAAATCACGGCTGAACATACTCGTATTGCCACTCTTCAACTCTTCGCGCATATCAACAACCGATACAGGCGGCAGACCAATGGTCATCGCATCGCCTTCAACAGAGGCATATCGCAGTTCGACATGGCGTTGCTTTGCTTGCTTTTGAATCCGTTGTTTATGCCCCATAATGCGATTCGGCAAATGCAGATAGGTTAAATCGCCTTTTTGTGCGCGATAAAAGGTCTCGATATCGGGTGTGGCACTGCCTAAAATGAGAGTCGCATGATTGAGGGTGCTTATTTTTTCGGCGACTGCCCGTGCATGATAATAAGGCGGCGCAATCGGTGGCGCTTGCTTGTAGCTGGTATCGTGTTCTTCATCGAGAATAATCAAGCCAATATCGGGAAGCGGCGTAAAGAGTGCCGAACGTGTCCCGACAATGACTCCAATATCACCATCTCGCGCCCGTCGCCAAGTATCATAACGTTCACCTTGACTGAGGCTACCATGAACAATGGCAACCTGCTCTGGAAACCGTTCAGCAACGCGCCGAATCGTTTGCGGTGTGAGGGCAATTTCTGGCACAAGGAAAATCGCTTGTCGCCCTTGTCGTAACGTTTCCGCAATCGCATGGAGATAAATTTCGGTTTTCCCACTGCCTGTAACACCGTGTAAGAGAAACCCCCTCTGTTGCTGAGACTTCTCCCCTAAATTTGGGGGAGAATCTTGCGCCGTTTCGCCAATATGCTGCGTCGGAGCAGACTTAGCTCCCTCCTCGAATTTGGGGAGGGCTGGGGTGGGGTTTTGCAATGCTTCTCGTACCACCTCCCAAACTTGCTGTTGCTCACCGACTAATTGTAAGGGCTGATTCGGCACAAAATCTTTATCTGCTAACGAATCGCGGAAAACAATACGCTCACCATATTGCACTAAACCCTTGCGCTCTAGTGCATCGAGTTGAGCCTTTGTCGCATCTATCTTGTCACGAATTTCGGGAATATCTAATGGATAATCGAAACGGGCAATATAAGCAAAAATCTGGCTTTGTTTGGGCGCATTTTTCAGGCGCGAGAGGGCATCGACAATTTTATCTTCGGGGATAGCACGGATAACCGTTTTTATAACTTTGCGAGATGCCTTTGCTGGCGCGAGTACCGATTCTGTGCGGACAATGCCCTGCTTCTCAAGGTCGCGCACCATAGCAGCAGCCGTTTTGTAACTTGATAATCTTTTGATTTGGCTTAATTTACGCGGACTTTCTTCATGCAGAAAATCAAGAATCTCCTGTCGCCCATCCGTACTACCTTCTGCCTTATCATCTAATAAATGCACCATTCTCATGCTAGAACCCGTTAGACCGGGCGGTAACATTAACCACAGGCACGCCCCTATTGCAGTGAGATAGGTTTGACTCATCCACAAAGCAAGCGCAATATGTTGTGGAGTCATCATCGGCTGTCGGTCTAAAAGTTCAATGATGGGTTTGGTTTGGATATCTTGTAAATCGGGCGGTAATTCATCATGGATAGCAAGCACGATTCCGGTTTGCATGGCTGTTCCAAAAGCAACTCGTACTAGATGACCGCAAACCAGTAAGCCTTCGTATTTTTCGGGGATATGATAATGAAAAGTGCCGTGTACTGCCGCATTAACCGCGACTTCGGCATATTCTGTATACGTTTCCATGTCCACTCATTTGGGGTGCAATTGGACAATTTATTCTATTGTACACCGACAATAGGCAGTTGCAAATCAGGATAGATTGCAATTAAAAGACACGCACCATCATGAATACGCCGATTAATATCAGAAAACCATAGACGAGTTTCGTGAAAAAGGGGGTCGGGATGCGTTGACTGCACCATCCGCCAAGAAACACTGCTAGTACGACAGTCGGTAGGCTATACAAATACAGCGTAAAAACGGGACGTGTCCATAAGCCCCCCAAAGCATGACCGAGCATCGTAAAAGAACTGGTCATCAAAAAGAATGCTTGTATGGTTGAACGAAAAGTATCTGGCGACCATTTTCGTAACGCACCATAGACCACTATAGGAGACCCACTCATATTATATGCCCCACCGAGTATCCCCGAAATAAAGCCAAAAACATACGCGAGTTTATCTGTTTGCGCCTTATTGCCATCGACAGTCTCTTTGCTTGTCGAGGCTTGTAGCGCGAAAAAACTATAGAGTCCGTATAATGTCAGCACCATACCGAGTATAAATAAGACAAGCGCTTCGGGGGCATTTTTCAGTACAAAAATACCGATTGGAATCCCGACACCAGCCGCGATAATCAGGCGACGCGCTGCCCGAAAATCCATATTGCGCCACCGACTGGCGAGGATAAATAGCGCAATTGTCAGCGAAACCATCTGACCAATAGGCGCTGCGACCTGTACATCAATCACAAAGGTCAATAACGGCATCGAAATTAAGGCATCCCCAAAACCCAATGTTGAGCGTGCCAATGATGCGAGGAAAAAAATGAATACAACAGCAACAATAACAGAAATTGTCATCAGCGAATACCAATCTTAAACATATGCGTTACACATCAGGCAAAATGCGGCATCACTGTTTCTGTCAGATGCGAGGTATCTCCATTTAGGCGTATCGTCCATTCACCATCTTGTAAAACAAGTTTGCTGACACAGGCTAAATCGTATTTGAAGGTTGATTCTGCTTGACCCGTTAGGCGATGAGCAATGCCGGTCACAACGCGCCCATGTCCCACTAATAATAGATTGCCCTCATATGTTTCCAGTAAATAATCAACTGCTTGTTGCAGGCGGTCAAATACTTGCTCGACAGTTTCAGGGTAAATCGGGTGTATTTTAGTCGGGTGCGTCAATCCCATATAAGAGAAATCTACCGCTCGCTTAATCGGCTCAATGATATTTGGCGGATTCGGAATCATGCTGCTCCCTAGCCATTCACCAATACCATCATCAACATAAAATGGCATATCAAGAGCCTCTGCTATCGGTTGCGCGGTTTGCAATGCCCGTATGTAAGGGGAAGCGAAGATAAAGTCAATGGGTTCTTGAGACAGCCTGTCGCCTAAGCGTTGTGCCTGCCAATAACCTTTTTCCGAGAGTGGTGGGTCATACTTGTTATCTGCTGTGCCATGCCAATTGCGATTCACAGCATCTAAACGTTGTCCGTGCCGCACAAGATACAAAGTGCGATTTTCCATAGTTGTATAGTCGGTCATGTAGCCCTTAGTGATGTAATATGTGAATACTTGCACAAGTCCCCTTATCATAGTGCAAAATTGAAATAAGACGACTATAAGATTATCCTAATTCTAGGAGGTTACGGGCTATGAAGCCAATCCCATATGCGAATCAGGGCGATTGCTGCAAACATCCAATAACAAATCATGGCAGGGAATATATAGCGCGGTAGGGCGAATATCACCAGATGCAAGAGGGTTGTATAGAGGATAAAGCCAACCAGCGCCAACGAAATTTGCCAGCGTGTGCGCGTTAACCACATTCCCACCAAGCCTAAAATCAATCCAGTAAAGTGCCAGATATAAATGAGTAATTTAGGAAAAAACCCGTCTCCATTAACCAGCCGCCACAAACCCGTTAGACTAAAATCATCTTGAATCCATGTTTGCAGCATCGCTTTCAAACTCTCAGCGCCTAAGCCGATTGTTCCGTGTGGTTGTAAATACGAAGCAAGCAATTCACGGGTGCGGCGTTTGACATAAGCTATCGGGGCAGAGGCAATGACTTCTGTTGTTTGCTCACTATATGTTGCCTCGCCGAGACTTTCATCGCTGGCTTGTGGTGTGATATCATTTTCGACTGCACCACGCCAGATAGACGGCATCAATTGGGCGCTACCGATGACAAAACGGTCATAGACCAGTGCATTATAGATTGTCCATGTGCTGGCAACTGAAGCATACACGCCTAGAAACATGACGGCTGCTAGAAAGCCCTGTTTCCAATTTTGTCGAAATTGAGATAGCCATAATAATCCTGCCAATCCTACGGGGAACAATAGCGAAACAGCCCGTGTGAGAGTCGCCAATGCCAACAATACGCTCGATAATAACAGCCAACGCCAGTTCATCGCTGCATCATCCTCAGCACGAACAAATGCCCATATGCCGCCAATAATATAGAAAATATAGGAACTTTCTGTCACAACATTGCTAGGTTCAAGCACAAAAGCTGGCGCGAAAGCAAGAATCGCGGCTGCAAGCCATCCGGCACGCTTATCATGAGCAAGGCGCTGTACAATGTCATAGGCATAATAGCAGGTGGCGACACTCAGCCCCACTTGAATGAACCGTATAACAACAAGTGCCGTTTCAAATGATAATAATCGCAGAAAGACACCCACGAATATCAGGTACAAGGGGGCAGTGGGCAATACAGAGACATCAAACGGCAAACCCATTGAGATACCTGTACGTTGCCCACTGAGCAAGGCGACTCCATTGGCAAGATACCAACGTATATCCCCCCCACCGAGTTCGGCATACTCGACACTCGCACTTAAGGCAAATATCAAGCGCAGGACTAAACCTGCCAATAAAATCCCGATGAGAATCCGATGTCGCTGCATGTAATCTGCCTGTATCTGTTGATGACTATGATATATATTATGTAACGCGAATAACGTTTAAGGATTTGTATCTATTCAGCTATCCATGAGAAATCAGGCTGTGGTGCAAAAATCATCTTGAGTGTTTCAAAGATAGACTGCCCCTGACGGCGAGCCGTTTCAAGGATGGAGATGAGGTTGGCGTAAAGTTCAGCGCCCCAATCCGA
>JAUZRW010000045.1 GCA_030950085.1 Anaerolineae bacterium | reverse complement strand
TCAGTTAATGGCAGGAATCGAAATTCATGCCCATGCGATAGAAACCTTGATGCACGATAACGCTATCCGCGAAGTCTCTTTGTTATGGCGTATCGCCACTATCGGCACAATAAGTATGTTTACGAGCCTCCTGATTGTTTTTATGCGCTGGTATTGGGAAATTCTGCTGTCGCTATTAATGGTGCTTAGTTTTATCATCGCAGCATCACTCTATTTTCGGTTAAGCAATACCATGATTGATTTGATGGATGGCTTTCTTGCAATTGGGTTGACGCTGCTTTTTAGTATTGGCATAGACATCACCTCAGAGATTAGTCGTCGCCAGAAAACAGAATTTTTACTGCAAAGCATTGTCGCCCTTTCCGCCCAAGAATTGGCGATTGACGGCGTGTTTCGGGTTATCGCCCAAGATATTGAGACAATCGTTCCGATTCGCTCTGGCAGCATCTCTCTCGTGACAGAAGATGCGGAACAGCATTACGATTTTCCAGAGGGACAGCCCGAAAATCCAAAGCTAAAAGCAATGTATGACAAGGTTCAACAGTCGCAGCACATTGTTCATGATGGTGACTATTTTGCTATCCCCATGGTATGGCAAAAGCGGCTCATCGGCGTGATTACCCTAGAATTGGCAGCAAAAACAGGCATGACCCCTAAACAAGAACAACTTTTACAAGATTTAGTTTGGCAACTGGCCCCTGCTTTGGAGAATGTGCGCCTGTATAACGAAACGCGCAACCAGAAAGAACTCATTGAAGCTATTTTATATGCCTCACCTTCCATAAATATTATTTTGAATAAACAAAGGCAGATTGTGAGCAGTAATGACACATTCCATACTCTCATTGAGGCACAATTATCCACACCCGCAAAAGGGCGCGACCTTGTACAAGTCTTAGAAGAAGTGGGACTTACCGAGGCATCAGCCGTGCAGGAATTGTTCGCATCACCGAGCATATTTCAGCATGAAATTGAATTGCTGCACAAAACTTTTTCAATGAATGCTTCTTTTCTGTATGGTGTCGATTTCTGGCTCATCATACTCAGCGATATCACGACACTTGCAGAATTAAGCCAACTCAAAACGCAGATGATACGAATGGCTTCACACGACCTTAAAAACCCGATTTCAACTGTCATGGGGTATGCTAATCTGATATCCATGAAAATGGACAATTTGAGCGAAAAACAAGTCCGCTATATCAAGAGTATTGAGCGTGCTGCTGATACGATGTTGCAAATTGTAACCGATATCCTCAATTTGGAGAATCTACGTGCGGCAAATGCTAGGCCAGAAGCCATTGACTTGATACAAATGATGCGCGAACTGATTGTACGCCATGAACCCAATTTTGCTATGAAATCTCAGATTTTTCAGGCTGAGTTGACTTCGGATACGGTGTGTGTCTTGGCACAACCGGGACAATTATCACAGGCAATAACGAATCTACTGGACAATGCCAGCAAATATACGCCAGATAACGGACAAATTACATTGCGTGTCACGACTCAAAATGATGTTGTTCAGCTTGAAGTTGAGGATAATGGCTATGGTATCCCGAAAGAGGGGCAAGCGCGTTTATTTGAAGAATTTTATCGTGCCAAAACTGCCGCGACAAGCCACATATCGGGGACAGGCTTGGGCTTAAGTATGGTCAAGTCCATTATTGAAGCCCATCAGGGACGAATTTGGTTCAATAGTGAAGAGGGAATAGGTAGTACCTTCTTTGTTGAGTTGCCGCGAGTCCGCGACGAACATTGAGAGCAGAAAGTGATGATTTATGGCAACGCATTACGAATCGTGCTGAGGATTTCGTCAATGGAAGCCTGTTTTTGTAGACAGGCTACAGCACCCACCGCAACTATCTCTTGTTGTTGTGGTGATGTACTGGGCAAACTTGTTAAACCAATGATTTTGATGTTTGGGTACTTTTCTGAAATAATCTTGGTCGCCTCAATACCCGTCATCTTTGGCATCTGAATATCCATCAAGACAACATCTGGCTTAAGTTCATCACACAGTTTGACAGCTTCAGCCCCACTCCTAGCTTCGCCGACAAAGTCCAAGTCTTCAAAAATTTTCAGGAATATGCTTAATCCCTCACGGACAACACGATTATCGTCAACAATAATGATACGGATTTGATTTGTTGTTGTCATCATGGTTTCTCACCTTCTATATAAAACTTGATTGCTATCATCTTAACCAGAATAACATCTTCATTCAACCAACTGTTGGCTAGTCTTGACCTAGCCAGTCAGGTAGTTTAAGTTTGCTTACTGTTTATGAGCAAAAATTACGGGATTTTCGCGCTTAAATTCCGTATTTACACGGATAGACCCTGCTCCTGTTTCATGGGATAGTAATAATACTAGGCGTTACGCACTTCAAGCTAGAAATCGTAGGGGCGACAGCGTGCTGCGCCCGAAAATAACAGTCAACTGCGTAAGTCCTAAATACTTTAAGAAATCAAATATGGATTCGCCACTATGAGTATAAAAATACTTTACATTGAAGATAATGCAAATAATATGCGCCTAGTCCGCAAGATGCTACACATGCATGGACATTCAATTATCGAAGCGGATGATGGATTTGCGGGTATCAATCTCGCGCTTCGTGAAGAACCCGATTTGATATTGATCGATATCCAATTAGCCAGTATAGATGGTTTTGAGGTTGTGTCGCGCTTACGGACAAACCCACTTTTACAGCATGTGCCGATTGTAGCAACAACTGCTTATGCGGCAAGTCGTGACTATGCTTACTTTATTGCATCTGGCTTTGATGACTTTCTTCCTAAACCAGTCTCGCGTGAACAATTAATGAAAACTATCACCCAACTCTGTAAACCTGCTATCAACAACTCATAATGTAACAAAGACTGACAGAAACATTTCGCTTTCGTTCTTAGCAAACCACAACGGGCGACCACACAGGGTTCGCCCCTACACACGATAGCTTTTTTGCAAAAATATGAAATACGCCAAGCACTGACCAAGAACTCTCAAAATTCGTATATTTTCGTATATTTTCGTATATTAAGGTAAAATAAGGACAAAGTAGAGGATTATGAAGCAGATGACGAAGCCAGATAAAGTAGAATTAGGATTGTTCGACCAAATACAACGTGCTAAGTATGAATGGGAAATCACTGCGGATGCCTTATCTCAATTTGTTTGCCTGATTGACAAAGACTTAACTGTTCAACGGGCGAATCGAGCTGTTGAGACATGGGAACTTGCGGATGTGAAACAAGTAAAAGGGAAATCATTGCATAATTTGTTTCACCCCGATTGTGACCAGGGCGAATCATGTTACTTGCATAAATTTCTCAGTACGCTATGGACAACACTCGAAAAAGAGAACGCAGCACAGTGTGAAGCAGAAGACAAGGTGCTACATCGTGACTTGAGCTTTCGTGTCCGCCCTATCATCGCAAAAAACACAAATACCATCCAATCGGCAGCACTGGTTGTCGATGACATCTCGGAGCGCAAAGCATTGGAGCGTGAGCGAGGGCATCTCTTACAACAGGTCGAAGAACAAGCGCAATTATTGAACACCATCTTATCAAACACCCCCGACCAGATTTATATGTATGATAATAAGATGACCTGTGTTTATGCCAATCTTGCAGCTCAATGGCATCTTGGACTCAGTGAAGATGAAATCGTTGGCAAAACATGGACAGAACTCGGATTCCCACAAGCAGAGGAAGCAACGTTCAACCAGATGTGCAAACGTGTACTCACCGATAAACAACGCTTGAAAAATGAATTGGTACAGCAGCGCGGAACAGATGCTACAAACTATTTTGAGTATATTGTCAGCCCTGTTAGTGGGATGCCAGATGCACCGAGCAGCGTTGTTGTCACTTTTCGAGATGTCACAGAGCGTGTTGTCGCCAAACGTGAAATACAAGCGGCGCATGACCATTTGGAACAACGGGTTGCCGAACGGACAGTCGAATTATCGACTGCAAATAATTTGTTGGAAGAAGAAATTCGCGAACGTCAACGAGCAGAAGAATCTGAACGTCAGCAACGGGCAGTCGCCGAAATCTTGCACGGGATTACCCTCGCACTCACACGCACCCTAGACTTGAATACCATGCTGGAAACCGTTGTCAACTATATTAAGCGCGTTGTGCCATTTGAAGCAGCTTATATCTTGATGCGCGACGGCGACTCCGATATTGTGCAAGTCGTCTATCCCACCGATAATATGAATCAAGATATACCCAATCTAGCCGACTATGCAATCGTGCAGCGCATTATGGCAACCGGTAAAAGTCTTCTCATCGCTGATACAAAGCAACATAGTGACCCATTACCTCATACTATCTCTGACTTTGAGGGGCGTAGTTTGCTGGCTATTCCGATGATAGGCGGCGAAACGATTATTGGTATTTGTGTCATGGAGCATAGTGACCTAAATGCCTTCACCACTGAGCATGAGCGTTTTGCAAAAGTCTGTGCAGTACAAGCTGCCTTTGCGCTCGATAATGCGCGGCTCTTTGCAGAGGCTGATAATGGGCGGAGTCGCTTGCAAGCCTTATCGCGCCGCTTAGTGGATGTTCAAGAGCAAGAACGTCGTCACCTCGCACTAGAGCTACACGACCAAATTGGACAGGTTTTAACAGGTTTGCGCTTCACCATTGAGAATACAATGAATTTGCCGGATGAATTGGTCAAAGACAATATGAAATTTGCCCAACATCAAATTAAAGAATTAACATCACAAGTGCGCGAACTTTCCTTGAATTTGCGACCCTCCATGTTGGATGATTTAGGATTGCTACCGACGCTTTTATGGCATACGGCACGCTATACAGACGGTACTGAAATTGCAGTCAATTTTAAGCATGTTGGCTTGAATGACAAACGCTTTGACTCCAATATCGAAATTACGGTTTATCGTGTTGTTCAGGAGGCACTCACCAACGTTGCTCGCTATGCGGGAGTCAAGGAGGTCACTGTGCGTATCTATGTCAATGAGGAAGCACTACAACTTGAAATCAGCGATAGTGGTAAAGGCTTTGATACGAAGTCTATCTTCAAAGAGAAACACTCGACAGGCTTAACCGGAATGCAGGAGAGAGTGGCTGTGTTGAGCGGTACTTTTGTGTTAGAATCAGCTTTGAATGAAGGGACTCATATCTCTGCAAAACTACCCTTATAAACAAGGTAAATGACTGATGATAAGTGTTGTTTTAGCTGATGACCATCATATTGTGCGGCAAGGTATCCGCTCAATGTTAGAGGCACAATCTGACTTTGAGGTGCTAGGCGAAACAGGCGATGGTACCGAAGCCGCAGACCTTGTGGAGCAGCTAAACCCTGACGTATTGATTGTCGATATTATGATGCCCGGTCTCAGTGGATTAGAGGTGACTCGTTTGGTCAACAAGCGTTCACCTCAAACGCACATCATTATCTTGTCGATGCACGCCAACGAAGCCTACGTATTGCAGGCACTGCGAAATGGTGCATCGGCTTATGTTCTCAAAGATTCTGATTCCAATGATTTGTTGTACGCCATCCAAGAAGTCTTAACGGGCGAGACATATCTCAGCCCCCCACTTTCCAAACGCGCTATCGAAAGTTATATTCAAAAAGCCGATAACACCGCCTTAACCGACCCCTATGAGACGCTGACTAATCGACAGCGCGAAATTCTACAATTGGTTGCCGAAGGTTATACCAACGCCATGATAGCGGAAAAACTTTCCATGAGTCCCCGTACCGCAGAAACCCATCGTGCAAATATGATGAACAAATTGAGTCTCAATTCGCAAACAGATGTTATCCGTTTTGCGATTAAACGCGGCTTATTATCACTGGATGACTAAATATGTGTAAAACTACGGCTCATTTCTGCTAAATATCCGTATCTATACCCATAGATTATCTCATCAAGGTAATAGTACAATGCTTGTATCAGCCCTGAGAGAAACGATGGAATATTATGGCTTTATCAACCCTCGCAAATGTTAACTTTCTACTGATTTTAGCAGCCCTCATTACATTGGGTTTATCAGCTCTTATCGCATGGAAAGAACATAAGGTTACAGCTTTCAGTTTGATGATGTTTGCTTGTGCTGTGTGGTCGTTCTTTTATGTCTTGGAATTACGAAGTCCACTACTCGCAGATAAAGTTATGTGGGCAAAATTTCAATATCTTGGGATTGCTACTCTGCCCACATTTTGGTTATTGTTTGCTATGCGTTACACACAACATACGGCATGGCTCAGTCGGCGCAACATCTTTCTATTATTTATCATCCCATTAACGACTATTGTTTTAGTATGGACAAACGAATTTCACCATTTGTTGTGGGAAACAAACAAGTTGGTAACAGTTGGTGAGGTTCGTATTCTATCAAATAGCTACGGCATGGGTTTCTGGTTACATACGGTCTCTGCCTATCTGCAACTGTTAGCTGGGTCTACTTTAATCATCTCTAGTATCATCAATTTTTCAGAACGCTATCGCGGCAAAGCAATTGTCTTATTAATCGCTACCACAATCCCTTGGATTGGAAACATCGTCTTCCTTACGGGTGTCATTCCTGTGATTGATATCACGCCATTGGTATTTACTGCCACAGGTATCTTGTTAGCTTGGGCAGTTTTGCGCGTGCAACTGCTAAGTCTGCCTATTGCCTATCATGTTGCCATGTCTGGTATGTCTGATGGTGTCATGCTGGTTGATGCACAACAGCTTATCGTTGAAGTGAATTCTGCGATGGAGGGCTTTCTACATCGTTCAATATCAAAGTTGCTTGGGAAAAATGCCAATGATGTCTTTGCGATGGCATTGCCTTTAACGACGGCACAGGCTACAGCCAATGTAGAAATACTCATCGAAGACGATATCAAGCGTCATCTTCAACTACAAATTTCGCCCATCCAAGTTAAGCATAGCCAACCAAGCGGCCATGTCATTATTGCTCATGATGTGACGAGCCAAAAGCAAGCCGAAAATAGTTTGCGCTATATGCTAAAGCAGATTGAACGTATCAAAAAAGAGTGGGAAATTACGGCAGACTCGCTTGACCAACTCATTTGTCTACTGAATGAAGATGGCACTGTCATGCGAGCTAATTTTGCAGTTGAAAACTGGGGACTAGAGGATGTCAAACGAGTCAAAGGACAACGCCTAACCACACTACTAAGCAATGTTTATGCTGATTTAGCACATGAAATCGAAACCCGTTGGTCAGACATCATGGCGGCGCTCAATAAGGGCTTGAGTTTTGACTTTGACACACAAGACAAGTCATTGGGTCATTATTTTGAAGTACGGTTCGAGCCGTTGAATCAAAATGCAGAAGACCGTGTTAGGGGTAGTAGTTTTGCTGTTGCCAGTTTGTATGATGTGACCAAACGCAAACATCTTGAAATGGATTTGCAACGCGCACTAGACCTTGCCGAAAAAGAACATCAAAAATCCGAGCAACTCTTACTCAATATCCTCCCGCAACCGATAGCAGACCGTCTCAAAGCCGGTGAGGGCGTTATCGCTGACCATATCGACGAAGTGACCGTTCTTTTTGCCGATATTGTCGGCTTTACGAAACTCGCTAGTCGTATTTCAGCAAGCGAGTTGGTGCGGCATTTGAATACAATTTTTTCGGCGTTTGACGACTTAGCCCACCAATACGGATTGGAAAAAATAAAAACGCTAGGGGATGCCTATATGGTAGTTGGCGGTTTGCCCATCCCACAAGAAAATCATGCCGAAGCAATCGCAGCAATGGCATTAGATATGCAAAAAGTGATTGCCGACTTTGCCGAAAAATATGATGAGGCTCTTAACATCCGCATTGGTATGCACACCGGCTCTGTGGTTGCAGGGGTTATCGGGACTCAAAAAATTGCTTATGATTTGTGGGGCGATACGGTCAATATCGCTAGTCGCATGGAATCTCATGGGGTTGAAGGGTCTATCCAAGTTTCAGATGTTACCTATCAGAAATTGCATGATAAATTTCAATTCACCGAGCGCGGCTTGATTGACGTTAAAAATAAAGGCGACATGAAAACTTATTTCCTGACAGGCAAGAATGACACAGCATCGGACGCAAAAACAGGTGAAACGATTGTTATGAACTCATCAATTGAATAAAAGTGTAGAGTCCGCTAAATGCCTAAAAAAGCGTAACGCAGAGCAACAGAGAGCCAGAGACGCAGAGCATCATTTTGAATAGGTTTCTTTGTGTGCTTTGCACCTTTGTGGTTCATCTTTTTTTGAACTTCTTTACCAAATCTTTACAACGAGTCTTTCGTATATTCGCCATCAACAATGCGCCAAATATTAAGCGGATTCGCGTTTTGGATTGCCTCTGGTAACATCGAATCGGGCATATTTTGGAAGGCAATCGGGCGCAAAAAACGCCGGATTGCAGTCATGCCTACAGAGCTTGTCCCTGATGCTGTTGTTGCCGGATAGGGCCCACCATGTACCATAGATTGAACCACTTCAACGCCTGTTGGGAAGCCATTCAGCAGCAAGCGTCCGGCTTTTTCACGCAAGACATCAAATAATTTCGTCGCTGTTTTTAACTCATCATCTGCTGCGTGTATAGTTGCTGTCAGATTACCCTCTAAGGTCTGGAAAGCGGCTTTCATCTCGTCTAATGATTGGCACAGTACAAAGAGCGTCACAGGTCCAAAATGTTCACGTTGCAAATCAGCATCATCAATGAAGGCTTGCGCGGAAGTTTGCATCACTGTATTTTCGTAACAAATACGCGCATCCTCAACAATTGAACCCCCTGTTTTAATCTGCACACTATCTTTGCCCATTGTCGTCGATACATTAGCTTCAAGATATTGCTTGACACCCGAATTGAGTAATGTTCCGGCTTGCTTCGCTTGCATTTTTTCGCTGACAGTTTCGATAAATGCGTTGCTATCGGCATTATCTAACAGAAATATCAAACCGGGATTGGTACAAAATTGACCGCTTCCTAGTGTGACTGAATTCACGAGATTATCTGCCAATGAATCGCCACCCTGCAAAATTGCCTTCGGTAGCAAAGCGACAGGATTGATGCTCCCCATTTCCGCAAATACAGGAATCGGGTGAGGGCGGTATGCGGCGGTATCAAAAATTGCCCGCCCCCCTTTGAGCGAACCTGTAAACGCTACAGCACGTAATACAGCTTGTTTCACAAGATACTGCCCGATGTCAATGCCCGACCCTTGAAGCAATGAAAATGTCCCTGCTGGAAAGCCTGTTTTTGCAATCGCCCGATTAATGGCAATCGCAAATAATTCATTACTTGCTGGATGGCTCGGATGTCCTTTAACAATCACAGGACAACCAGCCGCTAATGCCGACGCGGTATCCCCACCGAGAACACCAAAAGCGAATGGGAAATTGTTTGGCGTGAATATCGCCACGACCCCGATAGGGAAAGACATACGCCGAATATCCGAGCGCGGTGTCGGTTGACGGTCTAGCTGTGCCGTATCAATAATCGCATCGACAAATGACCCTTCGCGCAATAGCGTTGCAAATGCCCGTAATTGTCCCGTGGTGCGTCCGCGTTCGCCTGTTAGACGGGGTAATCCTAGCGCAGTTTCTTCATTTGCGGCTTCCAATAATGTATCACCTAATGCTTCAATTTCAGCCGCGATTGTCTCCAAAAATATCGCACGTTGCTCTGCCGAGGTGTTCCGCAGCACATCAAAGGCTTCGGCGGCGGCAGTGGCAGCAACATCGACACTTTTGAATGTTGCTTCATGAAAGGTGTACGATGTGGTTTTGCTAGTCGCAGGATTAACGGCTTGGAATGTTCCAGCACCATTAGCCACAACTTGTCCAGCGATAATATTCTGACCTGTAATTTCAATTGTCATGAGCGATTTCCTGTAAAGATGATTATTGAGTACAACAAGAGGATTAGATTTGATAAAGGGACAAAATGTGTCGTCCCTCAATGTAAATTGCAATAAATTGCACTATTTACCGATACCGTTGATACGATTACCGATAAAAACGAGTAAAATACTGAGCAAGTATAATCCTAATAACGGGCCCATCACGAGAAACATATTAACGGGGTCTATTGTGGGTGTGATAAAAGCCGCCGCAATGGATGAGCCAACGATGGCAAGTCGCCAATTTTTTATCAACCACCGTGCTGTCACTAGCCCCATCAGCGACAAGACAAAGAAAACAAGCGGTGTTTCAAAGGCAACACCCATCCAGAAAATGAGCGAGGTGACAAAACTCAAGTAGCCATCGGCTGTCCATTCTGGTCGGAAAAAGTCCGGCATAAAACCATTCAAGAAAGTCAATGCGGGCGGAATCAAAACATACCATGCGAAAAACACACCGACTAAAAACAATATCGTGATTCCCGGCAAGGCTAATAACACATTACGCCGTTCTTTGTTTGTGAGACCGGGCATAATGAACATCATCACTTGATACGTCATCATCGGAATAGCAAGAATTCCACCAATCAGTAGCGCCACTCGAAACCAGATAATAATGCCGTTGGCGGGGTCTAGCACCTGAAATTCACAAGTTTCAAGCGTTGTCGCATTATCAAACAGATTACAAAATGGCGTGCGTAAAAGTTCTAAGCCTTGTTCTGCAAATACAAAGCCGATTACCGTGCCGACAACAAGGGCTAAAATCGCTTTGAAGATACGATTACGCAGTTCGCCAAGATGGTCAAAGAAACCCATGCGTAATTCATGACCATCTTCATCAACTGCCATTGCTGGCGTGACTTGATTTGATTTCGCCATAGCTATTGCTCCTGCTCAACCTGCTTGCTCGGATGCTGCGGATTCGACCACGCCCCGAACTTACCATTCTCCGATGATTGGGGGCTATTATCAGAAGTTGCCGCCTCTTTTTTCTGCTGACCTGCCCATTTACCCAGATTCTCTGTTGCTACAGGTATTGTTTTCTTGGCTGTTGTCTCTGTCTCTGTCTCTGATGAAGCAGAAGCATCAAGGTCTATGGTGGCTTCCTTCATAGCTTTATCGGCAGCTTGTAATGTTTCTTTGACCGGTTCTTGAATCTCTTTTGCTGCTTTTTCTAGTTCATCAGTATACGGTTTTGCCATACTTGCAACAACCTTGCTGATGTTCTGGCGTGTTGGTAATTCTTTCGGGATTTTGACATCGACACCGGCTTCGTCTATCTCTTTCTGCATCACATCAACCACTTCCGACCACATTTTGCGGAATTTAGCGACATACTGCCCCAGAACAAATGCCCAGCGTATCATCCGTTTGGGTCCTGCGACAACTAACATGATGAGAAATATGACTACCAATTCGGGCGCACCCACGCCAAAGATATTCATCCGGCGGACTCCTTTATATCTGACAACTTGCACCCTATTATACAATGCTCAGGCATCTGCAAACAGGCGCTTTACCACAAATAAACCTATATCATTGATTGCGATTCGCCTACAATGCTTATCTATACTACGAATATAAAGGCTGTTGGGATGCGATTTTTCTATTTTTTCTTTGCACTGTTGATATTGATTCTGCCTGTTGTTGCCCAAGATGCTGAACCGATAATCGAAACAACCGCTTATCGTCAGGTGCTGGTCTA
Source organism: Anaerolineae bacterium (assembly GCA_030950085.1). Lineage (GTDB taxonomy): Bacteria > Chloroflexota > Anaerolineae > Aggregatilineales > Phototrophicaceae > JAUZRW01. The sequence goes on along the minus strand of JAUZRW010000045.1, from coordinate 7,069 downwards.
CGCGGGACCCGGAATCACTTTTCCAGAAGTAAGCCTCCTCAATCCCGGTATTCCAGCAACGATTATTGAACGTAACACGATTGGCAATTGGCTTCATGTACAACGTTATGACAATGGTAATGTGGTCATGGACGGTTGGGTCATTTCGGGTTATCTCAATCTGCCACCAGAATTGCAATATGGTGATATTCCGATTAATGACTTGTTGTCAGATGCTGACTCTAGCACCATCAGCAGCGAATCCATGTCTGAATTGCTGACCATGCCCATTATCCCGACGATAAGCGATGCTATGTTAGATGTTTTTGAACGGGGACAAACATTAGGCAATCAAGCAAACATGATTACCAAAGTGGGTGATAGCTTATCAGCAGCCGAGCAATATATGAGCATTTTTAGTGCCGATGAAAGCATTCTGGGTCCCTATAATTATCTGGAAGAAACGCTCAATTTTTATGCTGATTCGACAAGGCAAAATAGCGTCGCCTCACAAATTGGCATGACCAGTTATGCGGTATTTGACCCTTTTTGGGCAGATAGCGAATTGTGCGAAAGTGGCGAATCGCCTCTTACATGCGAATTTCGACTGCATCAACCGAGTATCGCCTTTATCATTTTCTGTGGAAACGATGTGCGCCATATGACCGATACAGATTATGATGGGCAGATGCGGATGCTTGTTGAACAATCGCTCGAATCCGGCGTAATTCCGGTCTTGTTCACATGTAGTACCCATCCCGACGAGGCATTTTTCTGGCAGTCGATTAATTTCAATTTGCGGATAAAAACGATTGCCGAAGATTATGAAATCCCAGCGATTAATCTATGGTCAGCCGCTCGTCATTTACCCCAATTTGGGCTTGATGAAGATTTGATTCACCTGCGCCATAGTGGATTCGATTTTCTCAAATATGATAGCGGACAAGAGGCATATTCGGGTATCAGCTTACAGAATTTGCTGGTCTTGCGAACCTTAGATGAAATTCGCCTAAGCCTCAACTTGGAGTGATATAGCGATATAGCGATTTTGTCTCATGCTATAATGAATATAATTTTGGGTGACAGTGAAGGATATCATGATGGTTGCAGCATCACAAATAGAACAACCTATGCGAATGACCGAAGCGGAGTATCTGCAATTTGAAGAGAACAGCGATACAAAACATGAATTCGTCAATGGCGAAATCATTGCCATGACAGGTGCAAGTTGGAAACATGGAGCCATTTGCACAAATCTTAGTATTGCTATCGGGCGGCAATTAATCAACAAAGACTGTATGCTTTTTGCGGGAGACCTACGCCTTAAAGTCGTTTCCACAGTGAGTTATCGCTATCCTGATGTGATGGTTATTTGCGGCGAACCTGAATTTGTCGATAAGCGTGTCGATACTATTAGCAATCCGATACTCATCATTGAGGTACAATCTCCTTCAACAGAGTTGATTGACCGCAATCCAAAATTACGTGAATATCGCCAATTAGACACGGTGCAAGAGTATTTGTTGGTCACACAAAATGAGGCACGCATTGAGAGGTTTCTGCGCCAAGATACTGATTCGTGGTTGTATACGGAAACTGTCGGCTTAGAAAATAATATCGCCTTGCCCTCAATTGGCTGTGTAATAGCCTTATCCGATGTTTATAACAAATTAACGTTAGACAGTGACAGCGAAGAATCAACATAGTAATTTGGACTAAAATTTATTCCCGATACGCCCAATCTAATAGCTGAATGGTATGCACGATTGGGATATTGTGTCCCAATTGCTTGAGGTGTGTTTCTAATTGTGTGATGCAGCCGATGTTACCCGTGACAACCCTATCAACTTTCGCATCGACAATCGCTTGTGCCTTACGCCGCCCTAACTCAGACGCGATTTCGGGTTGTTCCAGATTATATGTTCCTGCCGAACCACAACACATACCAGCCTCAAAGAGTTCAACAACTGTCACATTCGGTATCGCATTAAGCAAGTTTCGTGGCGCAGCATGAATCCCCTGTGCATGGAGCAAATGACAGGCATCATGATAGGCAACACGTAATAGCTTCTGCATTGTTTCGGGCGGGCGAATCCCAATTTTATCGAGAAAAACACTGATATCTTGCACTTTATCGGCAAAGTCAGTCGCCCGTGATTCATCTTTCTCCCTTGCGAACAATAAGCCATATTCGTGCATCCCAGAGCCACAACCGGCAGCATTGGTAATAATCGCGTCGATATCATCAGGGAATGTATTCAGATTATTACGGGCGTGCTGTATGGCGCGTTTATCCTCGCCAATGTGCATCAAAATCGAACCACAGCAGCCCTGCTTTTTCGGGATAATCGTCTCGATGCCATTTTCAGCTAAGACACGCAATGTCGCCCAATTGATATGCGGCGCGAGAACTTGTTGCACACATCCGGCAAGCAAGGCTACTCGTCCGCGACGTTCGCCTTTTGCAGGATACACGTCGGGCAGTGACTCAAATTTTGGCACAGTATCCGGTATCATGCCGACCATTGCCGCGAGTTTTTCTGGCAAGGCGTTCTGGAAGAATTTACCAACTGCCCCTGTTTGCACCGCCAATCGAAAGCGATTCGGATAGGGCAATGTCTCGCAAATCAGCGTTCGCGTCGTCATATCTATCAGTGAACGGTCTCGCTGTGATTCCGTGAGCGAACGATAGCCTGTGAGCAAATCGCCATAGGCAACACCGGATGGACACGCCGGAACACAAGCCATACAACCCAAACAACGGTCAATATAGGGCTGCGCCTCTTCTACAGCAAGATTATCTTCCAACACATTTTTCATGAGATGAATACGACCACGCGGCGAATCCATTTCTTCACCTAAGACAGAATATGTCGGGCAAGCAGAGAGGCAAAATCCACAGTGAACACAGCTTTCGATAGCTGTCACCATCGCATCGGCACGCTGACCATGTTTGCTCTTGTCAATGTCGTGCTGCATCAAATGTCTCCAAAAATGTTATGTGGGTCGAGAACTTGTTTCATGCGTTGTAGCATGTCGCGTCCTTTCAGTTGACCAATAAACGGCGAATCTGCCGGACCCAAGATACGAAGCCCAACTAACTGTAAGTCGTTCAATAGCGCGGCGATTTGCGAGTCATCATTTATGGCAAGCCACGCTATATTCCCCGCAGCAGAATAACGCCGTTTTGACTGAATCAATTGTAACTTCATTTCCAAGTCTTCGACCTGCCGTGGTGCAATCGGCACTTTAATGAAACTGGAATAGTCACTAGCCCATTCTAAATGATTTACTGATTGCCAGAGCTGCAAATCATCTTCAATAATTTCGATGGCTTCTACAGGGCTATTTTGGCTGAGAAAATTTTTCAAGCGTTCAACACGTCCTGCTAATGCTGTTTCCAGACCGCCCAAGCGAATTAATACGACTATCTCATCCCGATAAGTTTCTATATCGACGGCATCCGTTTCAAGAGGGGAGGTTGTCAGGGCGAAAATCGCTTGCATCGCGTTTGCTAATATGGCATAAGTCATTTGTAGAGTCATATAATGCCGAGGTTGCGGAAATACCTTGAAGGTCATCTCGACCAGTGCGCCAAATCGCCCGATACTGCCCACGAAAAACTTAGATAAATCAAATCCTGCGGCATTTTTCACGACTTTGCCACCACTCCGCACACTGCGTCCCTGCCCATCAACAAAACGGATACCCAAAATAAAATCACGCACACCACCATAACGCCATCGTCCTGAACCTGATGTATTGGCAGCAACTGTTCCGCCGATTGTCGCGCCTTTTTCAACCAGTAGGGGGTCAAATGGCAAATATTGACCATGCTCTGCCAGTGCAGCAACAATCGTTCGGAGCGGAGTCCCAGCATAGGCAGTAAATGTATATTCACTAGGTTCGTATTCGATAATGCCATTGATTTTGCCCATATCGAGAATCATAGATTCATTTGCCACTGTCGATAAGGCAGTTTTTGTCCCACCGCCGCGCAAAAGCAGACTCTTGTTTTCCAGAATCACTGCTTGCAATTCTTCAGTATTTGTTGGTTGCAGGTTCATTCGCGTGAGATGACTCCTTTTTTCTCTAGGGGGTGCATCCCATGAAGTTTGAGTGCTGGCGCTTCACCGCTAGGGAACATTTTGCCGCGATTCGCAATTTCTTTGGGGTCAAATGCGCGACGGATTTCTTGCATCACCTCAAGGTCAACTTCACTGAACATTGCGCCCATATAATCGCGTTTTTCCATACCGACACCATGCTCACCTGTAATCGAACCCCCTAGCGAGATACACAGTTGCAGGATTTCACCTGCCAGTGCTTCGGCTTTTTCCAATGCGCCAGATTGCTTGCCATCATACAGAATCAAGGGGTGCAGATTGCCATCTCCAGCATGAAAAACATTGGCGACTCGTAAATCATATGCCTTGCTCAAACGCGAAATTTCAGTTAAAGCCTCGCCAAGATAGCTGCGCGGCACAACACCATCTTGCACCACATAATCCGGACTTATGCGCCCGACTGCCGAAAATGCCCCTTTGCGCCCCTTCCAGATGAGCGTGCGCTCTTCATCGGATTGTGCAACTCGAATCTCATGCGCCCCTGATGCTCGAATCACTTGCTCTAAATGTTCAAACTCGCTTTCGACCTGCTCAGACTCGCCTTCCAATTCGACGATGAGTAACCCTTGTGCATCTTGAGGATAACCTGCATTCACCGATGCTTCCGCCGCTTGAATCGCCAGATTATCCATAATTTCCATAGCACTCGGCAATAATCCGGAAGCGACAACCTGTCCCACAGCATCCCCCGCTTTGCCGAGATTATCATAGGCGGCTAATACCGTGCGATATTTTTCTGGTTTTGGCAATAGACGAACTATGATTTCTAACGCAATGCCGAATAAGCCTTCGCTCCCGACAAATAGCCCCACTAAATCCGCACCAACACCCACCCCGTCTAGGCTCTCACTGCCAAATTCGGCTACTGTGCCATCGGCTAAAACAGCCCGAATACCCAGAACATGATTGCTTGTCATGCCGTATTTGAGACAATGTGCGCCACCAGAATTAAAAGCAATATTGCCACCAATCGTACAGATTAACTGGCTCGATGGGTCAGGAGCATAATAGAGACCATGTACTTGTGCGGCGTGGGTAATATGCAAATTGACCACGCCCGGCTGAACGACAGCGATGCGTTGTTGCGGGTCAAGTTTGACGATTTTGTTGAGGCGATTCAGTGCGATGACTAAGCCATCTTTTATCGGCAGCGAACCACCGGATAAACTCGTGCCACTGCCTCGCGCCACAAATGGCACATCCATTTCATAGCACAGCCTTACCGCGTCAATCACTTCTTGCTCGGTTTCGGGCAATACAACGGCACGCGGTTTGGTCTTAAACGCCGTCAGTGCATCAGATTCATACGGGAGCAACTGAACATCCTGAGTGAGAATCTGTTTTTCAGGGAAAATTTTTTTGAGTCGTGAGAAAAATTGTTGTGCAGTCATTATGTTATCTCTAAGCAATCGTTATCCCTATTGAACCGTAACCGTCGCTAATTTGCAAATAGTCCAATTCCGTATTTCACGCGGCAGATAAGCGTAGGGCAAGCGTCATGGCTCGATACAGAAAAGACTCTATAATGAAATCAATAGTCACAAACGATGGTGCAAAATGACGCGCATAATACCTGTACTGCTCATCCTAATTTTGATATTTCCACTAATGATTGCCGCACAAGACCAGTCTTTGCCAAATGCACAAGTCGCCTTTATGGAGTCGCGTTTGATGGTACGCCGAGAGCCATTTCTAGATGCCTTAGCCGTGGGTTATGTTGAATCGGGCGCAGTGATAATCGTTACAGGGCGCAGTGCCGATAACCTGTGGCTCGAAACAACCGCCGAAAATGGCGCACGGGGTTGGGTCAATGCTGATTTTGTGCGCGTTATCATGGATTTACCCAATATTCCTGTCACGCATAGCCGCAATCTTATCGGCATCACCATAGATTTAGCGCCCGAAGTGGTTCAAAACATTCGCCGAATTTTTTTACTAGGTCAAGGAAGTGGTAATCATGCCGATGTTTTCTCTAAAGTTGGCGACAGTATCACAGTTGCGCCTCATTCCTATGCTCCTATCGCCGCAGACGATTACAACGCAGGCAACTTCTATTATTTCCAAGATACCGTAGACCATTTTCTCGCTGGTGAAGCCCGTGACGGCAACCCCTTTGTCAACCCCTCATTAGCAGCCGCCATCGGATGGTCATCTTTTGCCGTTCTCAGTCCACGTTATACCAATACAGATTATTGTTTAGAGAACGAAATTCTGCTTGACTGTGAATATCGCCTCAATCGTCCGGCATTTGCCCTCATCATGTTCGGGACAAACGATGTCGGTTTTATGTCACAATCGAATTTCTACGGCAATATGGAGCGCATTGTACAAATTTCACTTGAGCAAAATATCATTCCCATTTTAACCACCATCCCACCACGCCGCGATTTTGAAAATCAGAGTGCGGCTTTCAATGACGTGATTGTGCGGATTGCTGACCGCTATGATGTGCCACTATGGGATTATGGGGCGGCTATGCGTGCCTTGCCACAAAACGGGCTTGATGTTGACGGTGTGCATCCTTCGATTCCACCGATGGGACTACGCGGTGCGGCGGATTTTCGTACTTATAATTTACGGTATGGCTATGTCATTCGCAACCTAACAGCCCTACAAATTTTGGATGCCGTCTGGACAGCCGTTCAAGCAAGCCAATAGCTTAATATTGGGGATTCAATAAGTCCAACATTTCAATGAATTCGATAATTTGCAGAAGTTTCCCAGTTTTCAGTTCCCAGTTTTCAATAATTGTTCTATCGTAACTGCACAAAATATAGCAAAATTCACCATGATGACGCGATAGACACTAAAAATCCTATTCCAATCTTTTCTTTGCGCCTTCCACACTTTGCCTCTTTGCGTTACGCCTTTTCTAAAAATATAGAGAGTCTTATTTTATTAATAACAGGTAAATAATTAAAAATAAAATCTCGGTTTTGTAGGGGCATAGCGCGCTATGCCCT
>JAUZRW010000044.1 GCA_030950085.1 Anaerolineae bacterium | reverse complement strand
ATCTCAAATAGATGCTTGAGAAGTTCTTCGTTTTGAGGGATAGTTGACATTAGAGTTAGACTTTCTAATCGCTGTTATTTACTAACTCAGCTTTTTAACGAAAGTCTTCTCTTTTTGCAAATACAGCCAAAGTCTAGGGGATACTCTCAGCAAGAGTATCCCTTTTTGCTGCGACTCAATATGTCTGTTTGGTGACTATTCTTCGGTAATGACAAGTGGTGTTGTCATGCCAAACAAACCTGTCCGCGCTTCGACATGGCTCAGAATGTGACAATGGAAAGCCCAAATGCCTGCCGCACGCATTTGGACAATCACATCGTAGCGTTCGCCCGGTGCGATATTGATAGTATCACAACGGTAGGGGGCAGGAAGATTGTAACCATCTTTGGCATGAACAAGCATCGGCATCCCGTGTAAGTGCATCGGGTGAATCATCAAGCCTTCATTATAGAAGCGGATGCGAATACGTTCACCGACTTTTGCAACGAGTGGTTGTGTATAAGGGAAGGAACGACCATTTACTGTGAAACCAAGCAATGAGTCATTCAAAATGTAGACATATTCTTGGTCAACTTGTGGTTCATCACGGGTATCGAGTGGGTCAATGATGAATGCCCCCAGCAAACCGCCAACCACTTGCTCTAGTGAATTGTGGTGCGAGTGGTACATATGGGAGCCGGGATTGGGTGCGATAAATTCATAGACGTAAGTTTCACCGGGAATAATGGGGGCTTGGGTGACATAGGGTACGCCATCTTGGTCATTAGGAACATCCATACCGTGCCAATGAATTGAGGTACTTTGATCCATATTGTTGTTAACGATGACACGCACGCGGTCTCCTTCGGTAACGCGGATGGTGGGGCCCGGAATCATGCCGTTGTAAGCAAAGCCCGGACGCGGATTACCCACTTCGGTTTCCCACATCACATTTTCGGCAGTCAGTTCAAACACTTTGACATCACCATCCATTGTGAAGTCAATCGGACGCGCCCAGAAAATATCATCTGTTCCTGCATTGTCAAGGAATGTCGTTATTTTTTCTTCGTGACCAATATCAATAGCTTGCCATGCTTCAGTGTCACCTTCTTGCATCGGCGGCGAAAACTCTAAGTCGCCATTAGGTCCACTAGCACTTGCCAAACCAGTGTTGAAGATTGCGCCTGCGCCCATCGCACCCGTGCCAACACCTAGAGCTTTCAGAAAATCGCGGCGCGTTTGATTGATTTTTCCCATTATATCCTTCTCTCTGTTTTGCAAATTGTGGTTTATTCCACGATAAGTTTCGGTATTTTATTGTCTAGCAGTCAATTAGCCATACGATAACATAGACTTGTGCAATGTTTCACGAATAAATGTCATGTTTTAATTGTGACATATATCACATTTGATGGCAGCTATTTTTGTGTCGTTCAATAGTTTAACTGCCAGATGGCGTGCAATATAGGGTGGTTTGGGTTCAAGGCTGCGTGTTTGATTCTTGTTTAACAAAGTGGCTTTGATATACTTGTAGGCTGGCTCTCAATTCACAATTTTGTATGAGGCGCGGTGAAACCCCGAAAGGGGCTTTGTTTAGCAAAGTTATTTTGCTTCGTGGTCAACCATAACCAGAGGCGGCTCAGGGATTTCGAGCATTTGCGCTGCTAATTGTAAGGCTGCTTTTTCAAACTTGTGTAAATCTGCCCAATCTTTTGAGGCACCATAATTGTGATGTTCTTGTGCCAACGAACACAAAAAATAATACCCTTCTTGGCAGGCATCAGGGTTGGTCTCTGATGAGATGACAAGGGCAGGTCGCGCTGTCTTGCTTTCTCCAATCAGTTGATATATCACCAAGGCATGGGCATATTCAATTTCATTATCGGTACTTTCGTAATTGCTCAATAGAGTCGCTGCATAATTCCCGATGCGATAGCGACGGATAGAATTGGCTTGTTTGAAATGTTGTAATGACATTATCCCATCCTCCATCAGCGATGTAATTTCTTGTTGATTATAACTTAGAAACGATTTTTTGCTGAGACTATTCTTTGAGTACGATGCGTTGAGCGATAAGACTTGCCTGTTTACAGTGCAAAAGCAGAGATTACAATATACCGACCTGATGTATAGTTTGATTAGCTGGACTTTTACACTGCAATACTCATTGTTAAAGTTAACAGCCGTCAGCTATTAGTTTACTGATTCTCCAATTCGCTAGTACATGACCAAAAAAGTTTTTAAGGTTTGGTAGGGGCGACAGCGTGCTGCGCCCAATCATCAAGAATTAAATTGGTCAAGTACTAGACTGTTCTATTGTCAACTAAAAACTGCGAACTGAAAACTTAAAGGAATGCCAATATAAAGTACATGAATAGCCTAAGTGATTTTATGTGCATCGCACGAGTTATTTTTAGTAGAGATGAGGCATGATGTCCGTAGAGACTGTGGTACAAGAAAAATCTGATAACCGTCGTCGCTTATTATGGCGTGGAGTTAATCTAGTCGTTGCGATTGCTTTGGTCGCTTTCATATTCAATCAAGTCGAATGGTCATCATTTTTAGAGATGTTATCAGGTCTGTCTCCTGTCTTGCTCTTCGCAGCATTTTTTGTCTATTTTTTGCAAAATGTCTTTCGGTCACAACGTTTTATTGTCTTGCTTGACCGCAACGATATCCCCATAAAAACAGTGATTCCAATAGCCTTGTATCACAATTTTCTGGTGCGTATACTGCCATTTAAGTTGGGCGAATTTTCGTATATTGTCTTAATGCGAAATCGCCTTGATGTTCCGGTAGAAGAGGGGACAAGCAGTCTTTTAGGCTCACGCTTGTTAGAGTTTTTGATGATGGTATCGGTTGTGGCAGTCACTTTGCCCCTCGCTGGCGGCATGATAAGTAATCAGAAGTCCCTAGCTATGACACTCGGTATCGTCAGTGTGGCGACAGTCGTTATCGGCTTTTATTTTTCGGGAGCGATTCTTCGTTGGCTCATCAATGTCATGCGTCGGATGATAAAATCGGACAAAGTGGAGGCAATGGCTGTAAAGCTAGAAGGTTTCGCGCAAGAACTTGACCGCATCGGCGAACCACGTCTATTCGCAAAGGCAGTATTTTGGTCATGCTTTAGTTATGCCTCTAGCTTCGGCGTGATTGCGATTATGTTGTATGCCGTTGGTCTGGATGTAGACCCCGTGACATGGATTGCACTCGTGAGCATTGGCATGTTTTCGACAGGGATTCCCTTTAATATTGGGGGTTTTGGCTCAGTCGAATTGGGTTGGGCATTTGGATTAACGACTTTTGCGGTTTACGGCATGAGTGAAGCGACAAGTATTGGTTTGATGATAAATGGCTTTCAATTATTGTCGGCTGCGACTTTGGGGTTGATTGGTTATGGGGTGGTTCAATTGACTGAGAACAGAAAGGGCTGATGGTTATGTGCGTCTTAAATGCAACCATCAGCCCGTTTCGTTGTACGGTGGAACTAAGTCCATACACACCACTTTTCTATACTTATGTACGGTGTGATTTTTTGAACAGCAACATTATTTTATTCGCGCGTTGCTTTTGGCTTCGTGAAGGTTAGGCTTTTGTTTAAGAAGCTAAATATACCTTCTCCACCAACGTAACATTCGACTGTTCGAGCCGTAGGAGCAACATTATTTTGTTACTCATAAATAATTTTAACAAGTTTTTTACAATTTGTCAATTACGAAAAATATTACAATCCCTCTTATTTTCGTATATTGGCGTATGGTTGAGGCGTTCTTGTAAATAAGCCCCTTTCGGGGTTTCACCGCGCCTCACACAAAATGGCAAGGTGAGCGAGTGTCTACAGGTTCAACATAGTCACTTTGTTAAACAAGGAGGAGATTGACAGCATGTAGTACATGACCAAAAAAGTTTTTATGTAGGGGCAAGGCATTGTGCCCAAAAAACACATAATCTAATTTTCAAAGATTAAATTGGTCATGTAATAGTAGCAGCAATCCGATACCGATAACAATCAACGGAAGCGTTGCCTCGATACCCATGTAGTCTGCCAACAGCCGCGCATCAATGACCAGAATACTGCCACTCAGCGCCGAGAAAAGGCTATTCCCCCGTAGCGCATTCCGCAGCAGATTGTCATTATTGAGCGTGAGTGTTGCCATGATTTTATCTCCTAAATTTTCGATTTCGCCCACATCATTGACCATAAATCACTGCCAACTCGACGAATTTCACTGCCAAAGTCTGCCAATAATAAATCACTGAATGCTAATCTAGTAAATTTTGGCGATTGCTTGTAAATTTATTGTTTCTAACGTGAAGTTACAGGTAGAATAGAGGGTTCATCATGTTGATATGCAAGGCTAAACACAATAGGAAACGATGCTCTTGAATACCAATTTACTATTCTCCGTCGCTAGCTGTTTGCGCTTCAATTTTGGCTAATGCTTGAATTATTGACGTTGATATAGCAAGAAAGTAACACATATATATGTTTTCTTGCTATATTTGTGAAGAATAATCAAGCTATTGCTACTGTTAGAAGGAGACATCCGATGGAGAATGACCTGTTAATTGGGATAACCCTTGTGGTTGGTTTAGGAATGCTCGGACAATGGGTGGCTTGGCGTGTGCGCTTGCCATCTATCATTTTTTTGTTGTTAATTGGGTTGCTAGTGGGGCCCTTTGCAGCACTCGTCTTGGAAAGTCCCATACTTGATGTCGAGAATTTTTTGGGAGACTTGCTCTTCCCTATAGTCTCCGCTTCGATTGCTGTGATTCTATTTGAGGGCGGACTGAGCCTGCGTTTTTCAGATATTCGTGGTAGTAGTATGGTCGTTGGGAACTTAGTCACAATCGGCGCTTTGTTGACGTGGTTGTTGAGTGCTGTGGCAGCTTATTTCTTATTTGATGTCAGTATCAGCATGGCTTTATTGATAGGCGCAACGCTTGTCGTTACAGGACCGACTGTCGTGATACCCTTGCTCAAACAGATTCGTCCAAAAGGGCGTGTCGCGTCTATTTTGCGCTGGGAAGGCATCGTCATAGACCCGATTGGGGCTGTTCTTGCTGTGCTAGTCTTTGAGGAGATACTCAGTAGTTCAACATTTTTTGCGTCTATTTGGATACTGGCTAAAACGGCGATTATTGGTCTCGTAATTGGTTGGCTGGTCGCCCAACTTATGGTGGAATTGTATCGTCGCTTGTGGGTACCTAATGCCCTGCAAAACCCTGTCACACTCGGTATCGTGATTGCGAGTTTTACGCTATCCAATGTGCTACAAGCAGAGTCCGGCTTATTGACGGTGACGGTGATGGGGATTGCGATGGCGAACCAGAAACGGTTTGATATTCGCCACATCGTCGAGTTCAAAGAAACCTTACAGGTCATGCTGTTATCCTCGCTGTTTATTTTGCTTTCAGCACGGATGCAACCAAGTGACTTCCAACAGATTGGTTGGTCTACATTGGTCTTTGTTTTACTGCTGCTTTTTGTATTTCGCCCACTTGCAATTTATATATCCACTGTCGGCAGTAAGCTCACATGGCAAGAACGTGTTTTTCTGGCATGGATGGCTCCGCGTGGGATTGTTGCCGCATCAGTCGCCTCTATTTTCGCCATTGAACTGATAGATCATGGCAATACGGAGGCTACAATACTTGTTCCAGTAACATTTGCGGTCATCATAGGGACTGTTATGACATATAGTTTGACGGCTGGTCTGCTTGCTCAATGGTTACGAGTCTCAGAAAAGAATCCACAAGGCTTACTAATCATTGGCGCGACTCCTTGGGTGCGTGCGATTGCAAAGGAAGTTAAAAATGCTGGCTTCCGTGTTTTGTTAGCGGATTCTAATCCACGGTATGTGGATCGAGCACATGAGGAGCAATTAGAGATTTATCATGGCAATATTCTTTCTGAGATGGCGGAAGATGAAATCAATTTCGGTGGTCTTGGTCGTTTGCTGGCTATGACATCGAATACGGAGGTTAATGCCCTTGCAGGTGAGCATTATCGTTCAACATTCGAACTTGATTCGATTTATGAATTACAGCGTTTTGCACGTAGCGAACGAGATGATATGTCCCAACATTTGGGAGGTAGACCGTTGTTTCCGCGCCCAGCCACTTATGAGGTGTTAAATCAACGTTTTCAATCTGGGGCGCGTATTTTAACGGTGACGATTGATGATGTGGGGGCTGCTATGAAAAATATCCCTGATGTGCTGCTGCCATTTTTTGTGATACCGGATGAAGAACGCCTCGTTATTTGGACAGTTGATAATCCACCCAAATTACAATCAGGTCATCGAGTGATTGCACTGGTTGAGTCAGAGTTTTATGACGATTTGCTAGAGCAAAAAGCAATCAAGTCGCGTCAAGGCGATTTTGATACCCGTGTTTTCCCACAATTGCTGACAGATTGAGGTATTGCTGAGGAAGACGAGGGTGGCATGATGCCGTTTTTTTGTATAGAGAACACAACAATTAGGGCTAGTCCGTCACGCTTAGAATAAGGGATGCAAGTTTCATGCAATATGCTAAACTTGTGACAATTATTTATCCAGACGGAATCTGGACTTATCGCACGATGAAGCGATTATTCTCTAAACGACAATCAATCATTGCAATCAGCGCATTACTTATCGTACTGATTGCAAGTTTTATAATCCCACAACTCATTGTCCGTGCTGCAACTATCACCGTGAATACAGCACTCTATCCGGGTATTGGGGCTGACGGTTTGTGTTCACTGGATGAAGCAGTTGCCAATGCCAATGTCCTTGTCGATACTAGCGGGGGTGATTGTGTCGTCGGCACAGGTGTTGATACGATTATTTTTGGTGGTGCTATTACCAATATCAATATCAATGCCTCACTAATTGGTACTGACCCTGGTGATGTCATCAATGGCGGAAATGTTGTTACCTTTACAGTGACAGCGAATGGTGTGACGATTTCTGGCTTAGAACTCGATTCATTTAGTGGTCCAGCTATCTTGCTTGATGGGTTTTTAGGGACTGCCAATAATGTTGTGATAACGAACAATCTCATTTATGACACTTTAGGCGCTGGCGTTAGCATATTAGGACCGAATGCAACCAACGCCCTGATTCAAAATAATGTCATTGGTTTTAATAGTGCTGCACCACAAGCTGCGGCAACACCATGCCTTACATCGAATAGTGGACAAGGTGTCCTTATCACCAATGCCGATGGTGCAGTTGTCAATAACAATATCTTGTCATGTAATGCCGTCGGCGTTTTTGTAACGGGCTCCGATAATGTGGTCATTACCAATAACACTATCGGCACAGATAGCGGCATGTCGGCGGTCTTGGGTAATAGCGGTAATGGGATTACAGCAAGTAATGTCGTGGATATGACCATCAACGACAACTTTATCGACAATAATCAAATTGGCATCTCGCTCACAAATGGGACTTGTACCGGAACGTGTACCGTTAATCGGAACACTGTGGGGACAGCAACGATTGGTATTAGTGGTAATCGTGATGACGGTATCTTTTTTAGTAATGTTTTTAATTACGATGTTGATTTTAATATCATTCGGGATAATGCTGGTGACGGCGTTGCCATTACAAATGGTAGCCAAACAGTCGATGTCTTTGATACCATTATCGAAAATAATAATATCGGAATATTCATCAGCAATAGCTCCGATGTCGATACTTTTCGGAATACTATTCAAAACAATAATAGTCACGGTATAAGCGTCGCTGGTGGCAGCACCATCATTAATATTCAAGGTGGCACGATAAACAACAACGCCGGTGATGGTCTCTCTGTTGTGGCTAGTTCGCGTGTTGATGTGAATAGCGGTGCTGACCCCACAACAATATTTGCGAATGGGGGATTGGGTATCGACCTTGATAATGATGGCGTGACAGCCGGAAATCCCACTGCCAATAGTGGACAGCGATACCCCGATATTTTATCTGTAGCGATTGCAAATGGCGCTAATATTGTCGGCTCAGTGGATTATAGTGTGCTGGGCGCTGGGACTTACAACTTACACTTTTATCGCAGTGCGACTTGCGACCCATCGAACTTCGGCGAAGGGGAGACCTATATCGAGACACAGATAATCATTGTCCCGACAGGTGCGACACAATACACATTGACATCCGCTTTTACAACGGGTTTTATCACAGTATTTGCCGTAGACCCACAGGGTAATTTGTCTGAATTCTCGCGCTGTGCTGCCATCTTGCCACTGATTGCTAACTTTAACCCCATTCCTGCACTAGCTGACCTCTGTAGCCCAACTATTTTCTTTGATAACCTATCCACTGTGGGAGCAGGTATTACATACGATTGGGATTTTGATGATGGTGTTTTCAGCACATTGTTTGAACCCTCACATGTGTATACTGCGACAGGGTTATATAATGTTGAATTATGTGTGAATGGACCGGGTGGTCTCCAAGTTTGTACAATACGCACCGTGACCATCAATAATTGCATACCAACCGATACCCCCGTACCAACCAATACTTCTGTACCAACCAATATACCCGTATCAACCAATACGCCGATACCTAGCAATACCCCTCTATCAACAGCAAGTGTCACAGGGACATCGACTCGTACTGCAACTGTTCCAGCTACCAATACAGCTACACCACTTATTCCCTCTGCGACAAACACACAGATTCCGACTGTGACACCACAAGTAACCTCTACAGCGACTTTACTACCCACATCAACAGGCACTGTGACTATCGCGGCGGACACGGCAACTGCCATCGTGCTGACACAAGCAGCATTGCCAAAACCGACTTTGGTTTATTTTGGGATTGCGGCACCGATACGCCAATGTGTTGCTCGACAAGGTGTTTTGTTGTGTACAGAAATTGATCCACTCAATCCAGAAATTGAACCCGTTACAGTAACACTAGAAGATGGCACTGTGATTACGGCAGGTCTTGAGCCTTATGTGACTAAGTTGGCAAGACCGAATACGTTATTACCCGGATTTGATATTACCTATATTCTGCAAGTCGTTAATCCCACAGATAGCACCATTCGCAACGTGAGTCTTGTCGATGATGTGCCAGAAGCGATTGCCATTCGTGCCGTAGAATCGACATCGGGTTCAGTGAGTTTTGTTGGGCAGCGCGTGACTTTTCGGCAAGCAAGTTTGGGCGCTGGCGCGAGTATCACGATTACTATCAGGGGTGAGATACGCTCGGATAGAGTTTATGACGCTAACGAACTGACCAATATCGCTTGTGTCACCAGTTCTGGAAACAGTGCGACGCAATGTGCCACTTTTGGCTTTAACCCGACAACCAATATTGATACGGGCGAAACCCCCTTCATATTTGTGATATTACGCCGCTTGCTAATTGTACTTGGCATGATACTTGTCGTTTCCAGTGCATGGATTGGATGGCGGCAATTTAGCAACATCTTACCCACAAAAACAAAGGGCAACCACGGATAGCCAATCGTTGCCCTTGAAACAAGCTGCTCTTAGTTTTGACCCACTAATTGCAATGTGAACGGCACACTGAGCGTACATGACCGCCCACTAAAATTAATCGTTGTTGTTCCGGTTATTTGGTCAGATGCCGCTACCAGCAGAACATTGCTGTAATTATCACCTGTAGAGGCAGTATAATCACCTTGATAACTTCCTATTCCTGTCGAAACATGAAAATTACCGCCATACAGGAGACCATCTTGTTGGGCTAATACCTCGACTGTGCCGACAGAACTAAATGGCCATACTGAGCCATCAGAGCATGTTCCTGTGTCAACATTGAAGTTGAGTGACCACTGACCAGAAACCGGAACACCGGGCGGCAACTCTAGGGGAGGTGCTATTTCTACGGGGTCATCTAATTGCTCAACCGGCAAACTCTGGATATTATCTAAATCAAGTGGTTCGGGGTCATTGGGTGCACCAATCGCTTGCCCATTTTCATCCAAATCGACACTGACAGACTGACCTTCAATGGCTGTGCGCGTTTCACCATCTGCCGTGACTTGTGCCTCACCATCTAAGATGTCAAAGCGGATTTCCCCATCTTCTTGGGCTTGGACAAAGCCTGTGCCACTGAGTTGAATGACCACTTCATCCATCACAATCGTTACCGACGCAACACCTTCTGGAGTTTGAATGAGCATACCGCTATTGGGTGCTGCTGAACATGGGGCATCATCAAGACCACTGGTGAAGACAAATGCCTGCATGGGTCCAAAGTTAGATATTAATTCGGGTGGGGTGAGAGCTTCTTCAGATGTGAGCTCTGGCAGGATTGAAAGGTCTGCACTGAAACTGAGGTCTGCTACCCGAACCCAGCCAACACTCGCTGAACCATCGTCAAGAACAAGCGGGATTCGTAGCCATTCATCACCGACTAATCGCGCACTGGCAGCCTCCGACGTACCGGCGGCTAATTCAGCAATGATTTTATTACCGTCCGGCAGAAAATAAACAGAGGTATTTTCAATCGGCGTGACTGGCACAAATTCATCGGCATTGCTAATTTGCGTGTCACCAAAAACAACAAATTGTACATCTTGTGACACTGTTTCTGCGCTGGGTTCATCAACAATGGCTTGGACTTTGAATTCCAGCACACCCCATTGTCCAGTCGTCACATCTAAACCACTGAGTTGCAGCGTTAAAATATCGTTGATAGAGGCAATATCACCGGGGCGCTCTAGGGCATTTGCTCCGGCGCGGCTCTCGGATTCAACCATCACAAAGCCATAACAGGCTTCGTTAAGCCCCGTTGCATCACAACGATTTTGCGTGAGGTCAAGCGCCGTAGAAACTAATGCCGGACACTCTGGGTCTGCCGTCGTCTCTGCGATGGGTGTGTCATTTGGTGCAGCCGTTGCCTCTGCGCTAAGTTCCGATGTCATCTCGGCTGTGACCTCTGGTGTCGCTTCGGGTGTTGTGTCTTGTGCACCGACAAGCAGTGCAAATATCAGCAACATCATAATCATCAGCAATAAACGTTTTACCATGCCTTAATCCTATTATTGACTATTTGCTACATTGTATTACAGATCAAGTGGACAAATATTGCTAGACGGGAAGTCGCCCGCGAAAAATTCTTGTTGTTCAGTCGCTGATAGAGGGCGGTTTGCAAAGTTACAAGCTGTTAGTGTCCAATCTGATAACGAGCCATTCCAAAGAACGATATCGCCATTGATGCCACCGGATACAATCCACTTGCCATCGGCACTATAATCCACACTAAAGACAACATTACTATGGCGACGTAAGGGCAAACCTAACTGCCTGAACACTGCTGTATCCCACATGAGTAAGGTTGAATCGTTGCTAGAACTCACCAAAACGCTGCCATCAGGACTATAAGCTAAATCTGTCACAAAGCCTATATGACCTGTGAGAGGAGTGCCGACAGCTTGTCCGCTTGCGACATCCCAGATGAGGATAGAATTATCTTGGCTACCGGAGGCTACAAATTGACCATCGGGGCTAAACGTAACTGCAATCACTTGATTTGTATGACCTGTCCAAGATTCGCCAATCTGCGTTAACGTATTCATATCCCATAAGGTTAAAGTATTATCGCGTCCACCACTGATGAGACGTGTTCCGTCAAAATTGAAGTCTAAGGTTAGAACATTATCTTCGTGGGCATCCAATTGGTCAATAACTTCAGGTGGTGAGATGCTTATATCCCATAGCGTGATACTGCCTTGAGAATCGCCGATTGCGACTCTATCACCTGTTGCAGCGACACTCAACACGGGTTCATTATTATTAAATGTGCTAATTTCTCCTGCTTCCCATATGACAACACGACCATCTACATCCCCACTTATCAGACGACTGCCATTCCAGACCATATCGCTGATGATGTTTTGATGTTCGCTGATAGTTTGCATTTCATCGGTTTCTAAATTCAAGATAGAAATATCAAAATTCGTCGTAT
>JAUZRW010000043.1 GCA_030950085.1 Anaerolineae bacterium | reverse complement strand
TAATTCTGGCACAGCTTCAGTTTCTTGTCTCGTAAGCCGCACGGCTGCTGATTTGCGGACTACATCAGGTTTGGGCTCTTCTGTGGGGGCAGCACGTTGGATAGCCCACGCATTAACACCGAGTAAGCCTATTAAATCTTCGGCATGGCGGCGACCAAAACGACTGACTGCGCCGAGTTGTCGTGACCCATCTTTACCGGGGAAGATAATCGTCATGAAATGGTGCATACCGACAGACAGCACAAAAATATCGTATTCATCGCCATCATAGAAGACGAGGGCTTGGGCGCTGCTACCAATGATATCGCGTAGTTCGATATTGGAGATAATACTCTTGCGAACATACAATGATAATTCATCAATATTGAGATAATCTGTTGTGCCGCGTGCCACCAAAACTTCGCCATTGCGCGTACAAAGCAAGGCTGAAAGCGGATTCAGGTCAATGACGACCCCTTGCATAATGGCTTCGGCTTTAGCGACATCAAGCGCTGGAATAGCTCCCCAATCATTTTCTTGGACAGCGACTGCCTTAATCGGCTCACTTAAGGTTGCTCGCATATCTTTACCATCAAGGGCAGCTTCTAAGACGCGAATGAATTGGGGTATATTAAAGGGACGCTTAAGATAGATAAAAGGCGATTCATCTAGCATCTCTGAATCAAGTTCTGTATCGTCATAATCCCCTAATAAGAGGATGCGGACACTTTCGTCAATTTGCCTCAGTTTCCCTGCAAGTTCCCAACCTTGCATCCCATCGCCCGCTTCCCATGCGGCAATCACGACATTGATATTGCCTTTTTGGATTTCCATCTCTTCCAGCGCAAAATTAGCACTCGGCACATCAATTTGCGCGACATAGCGATCCATAAGGTCAGTTGCAGCACTAATTTGCTGTTTAATGTTACCAGAAGGGTCTACTGTAATGATACGGGGCAAGGAAGCCATAGTGTTTTCTCACTATAATTTGATACGGACATGCAATGTTGAAACCAGAACCATTATAAAACAAAAACACCCGAATTTTGTATAGTATTTCTCTACCGTTTTTAAGATGGCTATGATAACAAAATGGTCTCAAAAGTTAGTATAGCGAAATTTACAAGATAAGTGTTAGTCAAATCATACAGATTTCGTTTGATTTTTGCAACAACTGGTCTCTAATTTAATGCAAGCTACATACTTCCTTTAGGCTTTCTGGAGAAATAGCACACAAAGCAGATAGGTACTAGGAAAAATTGTACCTGTAGCGGTATGGTCTTAGTCGCGTCATAATGGGCAAAAATGAGAGTATCTAAGATACTGGTATCTGTTCATACTGTCGGGGCATGATTTTCCATGTCCTGATGTCTGTATTTTGAGGAAGAATCTATGACTGATTTATTGATTAAAAAGGCACGCATATTACAAGTCACGCCGCATACGATAACGACTTTAGAAGCACATGATATTTTGGTGAGGGGCAATCGCATTGAGTCGATTCAGCCGACTGCAAAAGCGGATGAGTCACACTTTAAGCAGGTGATTGATGCGCGTGGGATGTTGGCAATAGCGGGTTTGATTAATACTCATGCTCATGTGCCAATGGTACTTTTTCGGGGCTTGGCGGAAGATGTGAATATTGTCGATTGGTTCAATGAAATGTGGCAATTAGAGGCTAATCTGACACCAGAAGATGTCTATTGGGGCATGTTACTGGGCATCGCAGAAATGATTGAGAATGGGGTGACAGCCGTAGCTGACCATTATTGGCATATGAATAAAGCGGCGGCGGCGATTGAAAAGGCAGGGACACGCGGCTTACTCGGTTGGGCGATGTTTGGCAGTCAGGGGCAAGAGGCTATCGACAAAACCGCCCGATTTGTTCAAGATTATCACAATAGCGCCAATGGACGCATCACGACGATTCTCGCTCCGCACGCCCCCTATACTTGCGATGATGATTTTCTACGGGCAGTGGCGAAGAAAGCACAGCAAATTGGCACAGGTATTCACATTCACGCGGCGGAAAATCAAGAGCAAACGCAAAATAGCCTTAACGCTCATGGCAAAACACCGCTTCAAGTCTTGATAGATACAGGTGTGATGGAAGTCCCGACGATTTTGGCGCATCTCTGTGGGGCAACAGACCAAGATTTGGCTTTGTTGCAACGTTATCCGACAAGTGTAGCTCATGCCCCAAAAACTTATCTTAAGTTGGCTATGGGATTTGCGCCCATTACTGAATTGCGCGAACTCGGTATTCCTGTGGGATTGGCGACAGATGGTGCAGTCAGCAATAACACACTCGATATTCTGGAGCAATTGCGTTTAATGGCAATGATACAGAAGCACCGCAGCAATCAACCGGAAACAATGCCGCTCGCCGAAGCACTCTATATCGCCACTCAAGGCAGTGCGAAAGTGTACGGTCAAGCCGATAAATTGGGGTCTCTGGAAGTGGGGAAATTGGCGGATATTGCCCTCATTGATTTAAGCGGCACGCATCATCAGCCGCTCTATAATATTGGCGCGAGTCTCGTTTACAGCGCCCGTGCAAGCGATGTCCAAACCGTCATCTGTGATGGGCAAATCCTCATGCGTGACCGTCAATTATTGACAATTAATAAAGATGAGGTGCTGGCAAATGTCCGTGCAGGGATGCAACGCCTCACTCAGAAGGTGTCAGGTGTGCAGATTCAGATCTATGAGCAGTGAGCGCGAATCACATAGAAAGCTAGTGCCTACTGACTGCCGATTAACGGTTGTGGCGTTGCCCGTTCTGGTACGCTACGTTGCGAATCAAAGGGCGTGCTGAGACGTGAATAAGGAACATCTGTAAATGCCCCACTGATGCTCACGGTGCGCGTGACAGTTTCGCCTGTTGAATTGCCTGTCACCCATTGGGCGCTGAACTCAAATACACCACTAATAGTCTCGCCAACAGCACTTAATGTCAGTGTGCCTTCAATGTTTTGGCGGTACGCTTGGATACGGGGGGCATCGTCTCCATCCACACTGAGGCGTAAATATTGGGCTGTCACGCTGCCGAGAAAGCTATCCGCAGGCGAAGTCAACGGGTAGGTATCAGGTACTAAGCCCGGACTAAATTCAAACGATAATTGTTGTGAGGCATTGGCATCACTGGTCGAGATGAAAATTTTATCGCGTGCGCTGACATTGCCTGTGGCTTCGACATAGTTATAAACAATACTGCCACGAGTCACAGCATCGGAAACATCGCCACTAACGGTATATTGAAAGGTGCTTGTCGAAGCGACAATTTGGGGGTCGCCGCCCACAAAATCTGGCAATCCAATAGAACCTTCAGTCGGGCGAGCAATGGGTTCAGTTATGCGAGCAGTTGCTGTGTAAAAGGGTGCATCCGTAGCAATATCTGTTGTGCTACAGGCGGCAAGTATCATCATCAAGACGAGGCTAACAATTATCAAGCGCATCCGCAATATCTCTCTTAAATCACTAATCATCAAGTTTTATTATAGACATTTATGCTGTAAACAATAGAATCAAAACCGCCGCATCCTATTTGGATTACGGCGATTTTGTCAGCGTATGAAAGACTAGCTCATGGTGTATTGTGTTGTCCCTAGAAGCCTGTTTTGGCGAGAGATTTCCTCTACTGTACACGTTGCGCGTGTTCGCTCTGCTTTGTGACAACAACCCTTCGGCTAGTATTCAATATGTTGAGAGGTAATGTATATTCTGCCATTCAGGTCGCTAAGCGCCTCCTCTCTGTTTCTTATCTACAGAATATACCCATTTGTAGCTTGCCCATAGTGACAAATCTCATCTTTTTTCGGTGATATCTGGCGTATGAAATGCTGCGATGATGACGTGAAATTTACTATCATGAGGTATGATACAATCATTTAAGCAAACCACTATGTAGGAAAAACGATGAATCTACTCCCAAAGCGTCCACCCATTCCTGTACTGCCATCCCTTATCTTCACGGGTTTCATCATTGGCTTTATTGCTGTCCGCACCAATTTTTGGGTAGGGTTGCTGCTATTTTTTGCTGTGATTATTTTGCCCTTAGCCTTGTTGCTGTATGTCTATTATTTGGGCGCGGCACTGGCAATACGCGGTCAGTTCCATGATGCCATCGACCATTATAGTCGCTTATTGAACTTGCCGATTAACAAGGTAATGATTTATGTGCGACGGGCAGCCCTCAAAAATGCTGTGGGCGATATTGATGGCGCAATTGCTGATTATTCAGCCGCGATGAAACACCTGCCAAAAGAAGACCCGACCTTGTATGCCTTGCGGTCGGGCTTATATCTTGGCAAGCGTGAATTTGAATTGGCACTCGCGGATAGCAATCGCTTGTTAGAATTGTTGCCAGAATCCCAAATTGGCTATGCGAATCGGGCGGCGGCACGTATGTTTTTGGGTGATGCAGAGGGCGCGATAGCAGATTGCAATATCGGGCTGGAAAAACAGAGTTCACCCTCTGGTAAGGCGCTGTTGTATAACAATCGTGGTACAGCTTATCGCATCACAGGGGAATATACCGAAGCGATGGCGAATTATAATCTCGCTATGAGTATGTCGCTATCTGCTCCCGAAAAGAAGATGATTCACCCTTCGATTACGACGAATCAGGGAATTGTCTATTATGTGCAGCAAGATTTTGACAATGCACGGGCCTATTTCCAGCAAGCGGTTAATACCAGCCCAACTTTCAATAAGGCACTGGTGAGTTTGGCGGCAGCACGCTATAAGCTGGGACAATTAGCCGATGCCCAAAAATTGTGGCTTGATGTCCTCAAAGATGAGCCGCGCTATCGAGATTCGCAATTTCTCCTGAAAGATTTGAATCTGCCAATCGAGATGATGAGCGATGTTACCGCCCTCATCGAGTCCATGACGGCGTAGAGTCCAAAAGGTCTTTTGAAAATGCTTAACGCAAAGATGCAAAGGATGGAAGGCACAAAGAATTTTTGACCTTGATTCTCTGTGTCCTCTGCGTTCTCTGTGGTTCATCTTTTTTTGAACTTCTTTCCATATCTTACTTAGGATTGAAGATTAAATAAGCCCAACATTGCAATGAATTCGGTAATTTGCAGAAGTTACCCGATTTATAGTTTTCAGTTCAGGATAATTGTTTTTCTGACAACTGATGACTAAAAACTGATAACTTTTCACGCTTATTCCCAAACTGTTGGAACAACGATTGCTAGAGTTATTTAATTTCTGTTCCT